>JAQBQL010000100.1 GCA_028287035.1 Labilithrix sp.
AACAGCCGGAACGGCACCTACGTGCGCCTCAAGGCGGAGCGCGAGCTCGCCCACGGCGACTACGTCTTCATCGGCCGCAAGCTGCTCCGCGTCGAGATCACCGCGGCCTGATCGGCGCGCGGTGACCTCTCGCGGGGGGACCGGGTGGGGCTCAGCGCCGCGAAGGCGGCGTGCCCGGGGCGGCGATCCACACCGCAGCCTTGGGCTCGAGGACGCGGAACGTGAAGGACTCGGTGAGGTAGAGCTCGACCTCGTGCTTCTCGTGGTACGCGTACCCGATCGAGAGGTCCTGACCCACCGTCAGCTCGTAGTCGCCGCCACGCGCCGACACGAGAGCGGCGCCCTGGACGGCTTCGCTCTGGATGATCGGACCATCGATGAGCGAGCTCTCGATGCGCTTCGCGAGCGTGCGGCCGTCGTCGGTGGTCGCGAAGACCTCCTCGTAGAGCTTCGTCCCGAGGACGAGCACGTACGGACCGTTGATGCCCGCGATGCGGAGCAGCTCCTTCGCGTCGACGATGGCCTTCGGCAGCTCGAGGACGTTGGTGGGGAGGAGCTGGCGCGGGTGCGGGCTCGACTGCAGGATGCCCTCGATGCCGGCCGACGGGAGGCCGTTGAAGATCGCGTCGTCCTCGACGAACGCGGTCTTCTTGGCGACCTCGATGACGGCGTCGAGATCCGGGTCGTCGGCGCCGCGCGCCACGGTGTCGAGCTCCATCAGCGAGAGCCGGATCGGAAGCCGGATCTCGATGAGCGGCTGCACCTCGCGGACGCCGATGTTGACGGTGTCCTCGGGCGCCGAGAGGATCTTGAGGCGGCCCGTGTTGACCGCGCCGAACTTCCAGCCGAACGGCCCGCGGAAGTCGACGAAGCGGCGACCGGCGAGGCGGAGCTCGAGGACGCGCCTCGCCTCCTCGTCGATGAGCTTCCAGGCTTCGGGGAGGATCGGCGCGTGATTGCGCTTCAGGAGGTCCATGTCAGCGTCCCTTCGTCTCGGTGCGGTGCTCGATGCGGCGGATGCCGAGCGAGCCATCGTTCTTGCCCGACGGGGTGTGTCCGTGGTGCCCGCCGTGCTTGTGTTGCTTGCCGCGCTCGCCCTTGGGGGCGGACGCGGTGACCTTGCGGGCGGCGGCGTCTTCCCGTTCGCCGTCCTCGCCGCCTTCCTTCATCTGCTCCTCGACCTCGGTGATCGGCACCTCGGTGAAGAGGTACGTGCGCATGTTCTCGTCGAACTTCGGCACGCGCCGGCGGATCCACTCGAGGGTCATGATCGCGTGCTCGATCTCCTCGTCGCGGTTGTGAGCGAGGATCGCCTTCAGCGACTCGTCCGGCGTCGCGTCGACGCGCTGCTGGTACCAGTCCACCGCCTCGAGCTCCTCTTGCAGGGAGACGATCGCGCGATGGAGATCCTTGGTGGAGGAGGTGAGCTCCTCGGGTTGTTCGTGCCACCCTTCATGAGACATGGTCTCACCACGCTAGGGTCGCGGAGCGTCTTCGCCAATCACGTTCTGCTGCGATCGCGTGCGCTACGCGGGGACCCCGCATCGTCGGGCGCGGGCGGGGCGGCCGGGGGGCCCGCCGAGCGGAGCCCGAGCGCGCGGCGCGCCATCGTGGAGAGCGTCCCGATCATCGCCTCGGGCACCATGTCGAGGAGCTCCTCGAGGTCGACCGGGCCGTCGGCGACGGGGATCTCCTCGAACACGGTCGCGAAGCGCTCGTACTTGCGCTGCAGGGCGGTGAGCTTCTGGCGGAGGGCCGTCGCCTCTTCCCCGTCGGCGTCGCCGAGGAGCCCGAGCCCGCGGTCGCAGAGGGCGACCTTGTCCATCACCACGCGCCGGAGCCGCGAGACGTAGGCGCCCACGATGACGTCCGGGTACTTGCCGCGGAGCGCGAAGGCATCGTGGCGGGTGCCCCCGGGGCGGTGCCGCTCGACGATGCCGGCGGCCTCGAGGGCGCGCAGGTTGGCGAACACGTTGCTCTTCGATCGCCCGAGCTCGGCGACCAGCCCGTCCATCGAGAGCGGCCCGTCGGCAAGGTAGAGCGCGGCGACGACCTGACCGCCGAGCCTCGTGATGCCCGGGAAGCTCATCGCGATCTCGCGACCCACGCCGTCGAGCACCGCGGCCCGGGCCGCGAGCACGCGCGGGTCACGGGGATCGCCGGGCCTCACCATGCGCGCGTCACCATGCGCGAAGGAGTAGCACGCCAGCACGGCGCGCCTGCGGGTCAGCGCCGGACGCGTTCACGACGCGGAAAGGCGCTCGGCCGTCGCCCTGCGTCGCCGCCGGCGCCGCCGTCACGCGCTTCGCCGCGCACGACGTTGCGCGCGTCGGCCACCGCCTCGCGCCGCATCGCCTCGATGGGGGCCGTGCTCTCGCCGCGGCCGGCCAATACGATCTCGGCGACGTCCAGCGCCGGCAGGAAGAGCTCGGTGCGCGCGAAGCGGCCGGTCTTCCCGGCGAGGATGCGCGGGACCATGAACATGATGCGGCGGATGCCGTCGGCGATGCGCCGGGGCATCGCGATGCGATCGATCACGGGGTCGAGGAAGTCGTTCACCGCGGCCATGAGGTCGCGCATCCCGTACGTCGCCTCTTCCAGCGGATCGTAGAAGAGGACGGTCATCAGGACGAGGTCGTCGAGCGCGCCACTCTCGCGAGTCTTGCGATCGATCTCGGTCATCTTGGCGAAGAAGCGGATGCTCCCCGCGTCCGTCGCCTCGTCGTCGTCGAGGAAGGCCGACAGCTCGGGCATCAGCACCGCCATCGCGCCGATCTCCCAGAGGAGCCACATCGAGCGATGCGAGGCGCCCATGCGCATGAGCCGCAGGATCTCCTCGAAGATGCGCGGCCGCGCGGCGCGCGCGAGCTCGTGGCGCATGCTGACCATCGCGTCGTAGACGTTCGGGTGGATGCCGAGGTCGAGGCGCGCCGCGAACTTCACCGCGCGCAGGATGCGGACCGGATCCTCGCGGAAGCGCACGCTCGGCTCGCCGATGGTGCGGATGGTGCGCGCCTGGATGTCCGGCATGCCCCCGCACCAGTCGAGGACCTGGCGGCGATCGAGGTCGTAGAAGAGCGCGTTGATCGTGAAGTCACGACGGAGCGCGTCCTCGTGCGCCTCGCCGAACACGTTGTCGCTGCGGATGAGGAGATCGTCCTCCTCGTCGCCGTCCGACTCGGTCGGGCTGCGCCGGAAGGTGGCGACCTCGACGACCTTGCCGCCGCCGAAGAGCACGTGCGCGAGGCGGAAGCGCCGGCCGATGATCCGGCAGTTCCGGAAGAGGCCGCGCACGTCGTCGGGACGCGCGCTGGTCGCGACGTCGAAGTCCTTGGGATGGCCGCTCAGGAGAAGGTCGCGGACGCATCCGCCGACCAGGTACGCCTGGAAGCCGGCGCGCTCGAGGCGGCGCACGACCTTGGCGGCATCGGCATCGATGCTGTCCTCGTCGAGGGGCGCGTCGTGGCGCACGAGACCCGTCGCCTCGTGGCGCGGGGCGCGGTTGCGGGCGCCCGCGGCAGCCGCCGCTGGCTCGCGATCGCGATCCCGGTCCCGGTCGCGACCACGCCCGCTGCGTCCGTTCGACGGGGCGTGCTCGGCCTCGCCGTTCGCGAGCGCCGCGCGAGGCTCACCGCGATCGCTGCCTTCGTCTTCCGCGGGCTCGGGCTCGACGGTGAAGGACGGCAGCTCCGGAGGCGGAGGAAGGTCGTGGCTGTTCCGACGACGCATGACCCGATTCAAAAGCGATCCAACAAGGCGGTTCGAAACGTCCCAGAATCCGACGACAATTCACGCCCGACCAGGAGCCCTGGACGTGGCTGGCCGAGCCTATCAGCGTCCCCGATCGCCCGCAACGTGAGGGTGATAGGCTTTCGTTCGATGGCTGTTCAGCTCGCCGCCGCCAAGCTGACCGACTTCGCCCTGGGGGCTCCGCTGGGCTCCGGGACGACGGCCAAGGTGTACGACGCGGTGCAGATCGCCAGCGGAAAGCCGGTCGCCATCAAGATGCTGGAGCCCTCGGCGGGGGCGTCGGCGGCGGGGAGCGAGATGCGGGAGCGGTTCGCGCGGGAGGCGGTCCTCCTCGCCGGCGTGACCAGCAAGCACGTGGGGGGCGTCCTCGGCTTCGGGTTCGAGCGCGGACAGCCGTTCCTCGTGCTCGAGCGGCTCGACGGCGAGACCCTCGATGCCAAGCTCCGGCGCGAGGGTCCGGTCAGCATGCCGGTCGCGGTCCGCTGGATCGAGCAGCTCCTCGTCGGCGTTCGCGACTGCCACGACCAGCAGATCATCCACCGGGACATCAAGCCGTCGAACCTGTTCCTGCACCGGGCAGGCTTCGAGGAGACCGTGAAGCTCATCGACTTCGGGGTCGCCCGGCTCCGCGAGATCAGCGACGACGGCAGCCCCGAGTCCGCGCTCACCTCGCGCAACCACCTCCTCGGCAGCATGGGCTACA
The DNA here is from genome assembly GCA_028287035.1 of Labilithrix sp. Next base: position 4,454 of record JAQBQL010000100.1, read on the forward strand.
TGGCCCCGGAGCAGTTCGCGGACCCGAAGAGCGTCGGTTTCACCGCGGATCTGTACGCGGTCGGGGTCGTCGTCTTCCGGACCCTGACCGGCCGGCTCCCGTTCGTGAGCCGGTCGCTCGACGTGGTGATCCGCATGAAGACCGAGCAGCCCGCCCCCACGCTGTCGGAGAACGCGGGGCTCCCGCGGAACGTGCTGCTCGACTGGTTCGCCAAGAAGGCGATGGCCCGCGCGCCGGGCGACCGCTTCCAGAGCGCGCGCGAGATGCTCGAGCAGTGGTGGAACGTGATGGCGAGCATCGACGAGGACGGCGCCACCGACGTGATGCGGGGCATCGGCCGGGTGGACGAGTCCTACGCCGGCCGTCTCCACCGGCCGGGGGACCGGCGGGAGGTCGAGGAGCCGAGCCCGCTCTCGGAAGAGGAGCGGACGCTGCGGCGTCTCGCCCCGGCGTTCCCGGCGTGCAGCTCGGGACCGGACAGCGAGCTCACCGAGCTCACCGAGCTCACGGCGCTCGACGCGCTCGACGACCTCGACGCGCCGCGCTACCCCGCTGCCGAGGGCGCGCCCCCGGCGACCCAGCACGAAGAGATGCCGACCCGGACCGACCCGAACCTGCGGCGGCTGGTCGAGCAGGAGCTCGCGCTCCAGCGAAACAAGAAGGCGCCGGATCACAAGTAGATTCCGCGCTGCCGCCCTCGTTCGCAGAAGGCCGTCAAGTTCCGTGCCGCGAGGCGTTGACGTCGGGGGTCGTGTGATTAGCTTGCTCGCCACGAACCCGGACCGACCCCTGCGGTCGGACGCAGGCTCGTGCGGCACCGCCCCTCGGCGCGCCGCGCGCAGCCCGCACGCGGGTCCCAAGACTTCGACAAAGACTCGAACAGACTGCGGAGGCATACGGCCATGGGCAAGATCATCGGAATCGACCTCGGAACGACGAACAGCTGCGTATCGGTCATGGAGGGGCGCGAGCCCAAGGTGATCGTGAACGAGGAAGGCTCGCGCATCACGCCGAGCGTCGTCGCGTACGACGACAAGGGCGAGGTCCTCGTCGGCCAGATCGCGAAGCGGCAGGCGGTCACGAACCCCGAGAACACGATCTACAGCGCCAAGCGCTTCGTCGGTCGCAAGTTCGAGGAGGTCACCGAGGAGGCGAAGCGCGTCCCGTACAAGCTCGTGAAGGCGAGCAACGGCGACAGCGCCTTCGAGGTCCGCGGCAAGACCGTGAGCCCTCAGGAGGTCAGCGCGAAGATCCTCCAGAAGCTCAAGAAGGCAGCCGAGGACTACCTCGGTGAGAAGGTGACCGAGGCGGTCATCACCGTTCCCGCGTACTTCAACGACGCCCAGCGCCAGGCCACGAAGGACGCCGGCAAGATCGCCGGCCTCGAGGTGAAGCGCATCGTGAACGAGCCCACGGCGGCGGCGCTCGCGTACGGCCTCGACAAGAAGAAGGACGAGATCATCGCCGTCTACGACTTCGGCGGCGGCACGTTCGACATCTCGATCCTCGAGGTCGGCGACAACGTCGTGCAGGTCATCTCGACCAACGGCGACACGCACCTCGGCGGCGACGACGTCGACAACCTGATCATCGACTGGCTCGCGGCCGAGTTCAAGAAGAGCCAGGGCATCGACCTCACGAAGGACAAGATGGCCCTCCAGCGCCTCAAGGAGGCGGGCGAGAAGGCGAAGATCGAGCTGTCGAGCACGCAGGAGACCACGGTGAACCTCCCGTTCATCACGGTCGGCCCGGGCGGCCCGGTCCACCTCGACATCAAGCTCTCGCGCTCGAAGCTGGAGCAGATGATGGGACCCCTCATCGAGCGCTCGATGGAGCCCGTCAAGAAGGCGCTCCAGGACGCGAAGAAGACCCCCAAGGACATCGCCGAGGTCGTCCTCGTCGGTGGCTCGACGCGCATCCCGCTCGTCAAGGAGACGGTCAAGAAGTTCTTCGGCAAGGACCCGCACCAGGGCGTGAACCCCGACGAGGTCGTCGCGATCGGCGCCGGCGTCCAGGCGGGCGTCCTCTCCGGTGACGTGAAGGACATGGTCCTCCTCGACGTGACGCCGCTCTCGCTCGGCGTCGAGACGCTCGGCGGCATCATGACCACCATGATCCCGCGCAACACGACCATCCCGACGCAGAAGAAGGAGATCTTCTCGACGGCGACCGACAACCAGCCGTCGGTCGAGGTCCACATCCTCCAGGGCGAGCGCACCGAGGCGCGTTACAACCGCACGCTCGGCAAGTTCCACCTCGAGGGACTCATGCCGGCGCCCCGCGGCGTGCCCAAGATCGAGGTCGCCTTCGACATCGACGCGAACGGCATCATCAACGTCAGCGCGAAGGACACCGCGACCGGCAAGGACATCTCGCGCCGCATCGAGAACGGCTCGGGCCTCACCGAGGCGGACATCCAGCGCATGGTGAAAGAGGCCTCGGAGCACGAGGCCGAGGACAAGGAGCGCCGCGAGCAGGTCGAGCGCCGCAACAAGCTCGACAACCTCTGCTACACGCTCGAGAAGACGATCTCCGAGAGCAAGGACAAGCTGCCCGCGGGCGACGTCACCACGCTCGAGGGGCTCATCCGCGACGGCCGCGCCGCGGTCGAGAAGCAGGACGACGCGCTCATCACCGAGACGCTCGGCAAGCTCGAGACCGAGGCCCAGCGCATCGCGACGGTCATGTACCAGAACGCCGGCAACGGCGGCGACGGTGCGGGCCCCGCCGCCGGCGGCGGCGCACCGGACGGCGGCGCCCCGGCGGGCGGCGGCGAGAAGAAGAAGGACTCGGGCGTCATCGACGCGGAGTTCGAGGAGAGCTCGACCTGATCGGTCGCCCGCTCTAGACGCGAGACACGGCGGAAGGCCCGCGCTCACCCGAGCGGCGGGCCTTTCGCGTTTGCCCTAGTCGTCGTCGCCCACGAGGAGCGGCGGCTCGTCTTCCGCTGCCGCGGCGACGTCGAGCGCGGCGGCGATCTCCTGGTCCGACGCGTGCAGCTCCACGACCTCGGGCTGCTCGACGATCCAGTCCGCGAGCGCGGCTCGCATCACGTCGTCGACGTCGTCGTCCTCGAGGGCGCGCAGGTACTTCAGCAGGCGTTCCGCGAACGACTGCCGCGATCGCGTGGTGGCAAGCTCCAGGAGCTCGCCCTCGAGCAGCACGTCCGTGAACGAGAGGCAGCGCTCGACGGTCCAGTCCACATCCACGGCGTCAGCCTACCGGATGTCCGGGAATTGTGCCTCGCGTGTGGCGCGGGCGCCCTGCTGCGCCGCGTTGGTTCCGCGCGCAGCGGCGGCGCCACCGGGAAGCGCGCGCTCGCACGCTTCATGCTCCACCCGCAGTCCACGCTCCCGATCGTCCGCAAGAGAATGCGCCAAATTACCCACGTGCCCCGTCCGGTAGCGTCCGGTACCTTTTGGGCCGCGGCCCTTCGTCCGCGGAAAGGCGCGCGCGGATGATGGCCGACCGACTACCGAGACAGCGAGGCGGGAAGACCGCGCCTTCGCGGCACTCGGTGCCGCTCGACATCCTCGTCGTCGACGACGACCAGGCGACGCGCCTCAGCCTCACGTACGCGCTCACCGACGCGGGACACAAGGTGACCGAGGCGGTGGACGGCGAGGAGGCGATCGCCGTCATCGCCGAGAGCATCTTCGACGTCGCCATCCTCGACATACGCCTACCGAAGGTGGACGGACTCGCCATCTTCCGCCGCATCCGCCAGAAGTCGCCGAGCACGTCGGTGATCCTCATGACGGCGTTCGCGACGGTGAGCGACGCCGTCGCGACTCTCCGCGAGGGCGCCTACGACTACGTCACGAAGCCGTTCGACCCCGAGGAGTTCTCGCTCCGCGTCATCGGGCACATCGCCGAGCACCGCGCGCTGCGGCACGAGCTCGAAGAGGCGCGGCGCGCCGTCGCCAGCCGCGACGCGGGCTCGCCGATCATCGGCCACACGCCGCCGATGCGTCAGCTGGTCGAGCGCATCAACACCGTGGCGCAGTCCGACGCGCCGGTCCTCATCCGCGGCGAGAGCGGCACCGGCAAGGAGCTCGTCGCTCACACCATCCACGCGCGCAGCCCGCGCAAGAACCACCCGTTCGTGTCGGTGAGCTGCACGGCGTTTCCCGAGTCGCTCATCGAGGCCGAGCTGTTCGGGCACGAGCGCGGCGCCTTCGCCGGAGCGGTGCGCGCGCGCGAGGGACGCTTCCAGGCCGCGGCGGGCGGCTCGCTCCTCCTCGACGAGATCGCCGAGCTGCCGCTCACCGCCCAGGCCAAGCTGCTGCGCGTCCTCGAGGAAGGCGTCGTCGAGCCGCTCGGCGGTGAGGGCACCGTCCCCGTCAACGTCCGCATCATGACCGCGACGAACCGGGACCTGAAGGAGCTCGTCGCGCAGGGGAAGTTCCGGGACGACCTCTACTTCCGGATCAACGTGCTCGACCTCGACATCCCACCGGTGCGCGAACGCCGGGCCGACCTGCCGCTCCTGATGGCGCACTTCCTCCGTCGCTTCTACCCGGGGCGCGTCCCGCCCGGGATCGCGCCGCGCGCCTGGGCGGCGCTCATGGATTACGACTTCCCGGGGAACGTGCGCGAGTTCGCCCACGCGGTGGAGCGCGCCGTCGCGCTCGCACGCGGCAGCGAGATCGATCTCGAGCACCTGCCGCCCGACATCGTCGGGTCGAGCACCGACGCGACGGCCGCCGAGGAAGGTGCCTTCCGGCCGCTCGCCGTGACGGTCAAGGAGTTCGAGAAGCAGTACATCGTTCGCGCGCTCCGCCTCGCCGGCGGGAGCAAGACGCAGGCGGCGGAGCTCCTCGGGATCTCGCGCAAGAACCTGGCGGACAAGCTCAAGATGCACGGCATCACCGACGCCGGCGACGGGGGCGACGCGGGCTGACCGCTCACCCGCGCGAGCGCGGCACGTCCTCCGGATAGCCCTTCGGACCGTCCTTCGGGAGGAGGAGCGTGAACGTGGTCGGCTCCTCGGGGCGCGCATCGATGACGAGCTTGCCGCCGTGCGCGGTCGCGAAGCCGCGGGCGACCGCGAGGCCGAAGCCGGCGCCCACGCGGTTCGCGCGCTTCGCGTGGAACTGACGGTCGAAGAGGTTGCGCCGGACCTGCGGCGTCAGCCCCGGCCCGCGGTCGGTGATGGAGATGGCGACCGACGTCTCGCGATCGGCCGCGCTGAGCGTGACGGCGCTGCCCGCCGGCGAGAGCTTCACGGCATTGTCGACGAGCTGCCCGATCGCCCGGACCAGCCGCTCGCGGTCACAGCGGAGCGCCACCGCCGGCGCGGGCGCGAGCACCTCGAGCGCGACCTGCCGCGCCCGCGCCGCGTCGCCGAACTGCTCGGAGACGACGTGGAGCAGCTCGCCCGCGTCCTGCAGGCCGAGCCGGAGCGTGACCGCGTCGCCCTCGATCTCGGACAGATCCGCGAAGTTCCGGATGAGCCGCTCCATCTGCGTGCACGACCGGAGCATCGCCTCGAGGATCTTCACCGAGCGCGCGTTCTCGTCGAGCCGCTGCGTGCTCTGGAGCACGTAGTTCGCGCCCATGGTCACGGCGGCGAGCGGCGCCCGCAGGTCGTGGCAGATGGCCGAAAGCAGCGGGTCCTTGCCCTTGGGCTTCTTCGGCTTCCGGGGCGCCCGCTTCTTCGCTTCCGTGGCCGGTGCGGAGCCGCTCCTCATGCTGCCCAGCCTACGTCGCCCGCATGTTTTGTCGATGCGGTTCGAAGAGCACGCGGCAGCTGGCCCCCTGCGGTGGAGCTGCGGCCCGCGCCGCGACTGTGCGAGACTTCCGGGTGGTGGCCGTCCTCGCGAAACCTTCGCTGCTCGCACGCGCCGCGCGTCTCCCGCAGAGCGTGGTCCGCGGCCTCTTCAAGCATCACGCGTTCGACCACGCGGCCACCATGGCCTTCTACTTCTTCCTCGGCACGATACCGCTGCTCGTGTTCGCGGGCCTCCTGGTCGGAAACATCGTGGAGCGCGAAGGTGCCGAGGAGCTGTCGCGGCCGCTGTACCGGGCGATGCCGAAGGTGGCGTCCGACTTCATGCGGACGGAGCTCACCCGCATCGGCGGCGCGAGCCCGATCACGGCGGCGCCGCTCAGCATGCTCGGCTTCCTCTGGCTGACCACGAACGGCGTCCACAACCTGATGGACGTCTTCGAGCTCCTCGTCCACGCGCGGCCTCGCCCGTGGTGGAAGCAGCGCCTCATCGCGGTGGTCTGGGTCGTGGCCGGGCTCGGCGGCATCGCCGCGGTGACCTGGCTCGTCCTCTTCGTCAACGGCGCGGCCTCCGGCTTCTCGGCGCGTCACCTGCCGGCGCTCCTGCACCGTCTCGGCGATTTCGTCGCGCAGGGCTGGCAACGCGTCGGCGTGCTCGTGGTGTTCGTGGCGATGGTCGCGATCGGCCTCGCGCTGTTCTACCGGACCGCCGTGGTGCACCCGCCCGGGATCCGTCGCCACGTGTGGACCGGCACCGCGGTGGCGCTCCTGCTGTGGGGGATCGTGTCGTGGGGCTTCGGCGCGTACGTGATGACCATCGCGCACTACGCGATCTATTACGGGAGCCTCGCGACGGTCGCGGTCATCCTGCTCTGGCTCTACCTGACGAGCCTCGCGCTCCTCGTGGGCGCCGAGGTGAACGCGCACATCGAGGGCATGCGCGACGCGAGCGGCGCCGCGATCATCCACGACGACGTCGAGCTGCCGATCTCGCGACGCTCGCTCATGTGAGCGAGCGCGCGCGCTTCAGGCGGACACGAAGACGGCGCTCGTCTTGTTCCCCTGGCCCGTCGAGCGGCGGAACCCGGCATCCCGGATCGCGCCGCGCTCGGTGAGCACCGAGACCACGTCGGCGCTGTCGTCGTGCCCGAGCTCGGCGAGATGGGCGGCGAGCTGCGTGGCGGTCGCGCCCTTGTTGCCGCGCGAGGCGAAGTACCGGTTGGCGGCGGCGATCATGTCGCTCGAGACCGCGGCGCTCTTCTTCGCGGCGCGCGTCGGCTCGGCAGCGCCGGCGGTCCGCGCGGTCCTCGCACCCATGGCGGGCTTGTCTGCCTTCGCCGGAGCGCGGCTCGCGCTCGCGACGCGGGTGCCGGTGGAAGACGTGGCGGCGGTCGTCGCGGTCTTCCGCGGCCGTCCCGGGCCACGCTTCGGCGGCGCTTCCTCGGCGCGGCGCCCCGCGGCCTTGCCCGCGGGCCTTCCGGTGCGCGCCGCTTCGGTGGCGCGGCGCGTGCTCAGCTCCTCGGCCGCGGACGCCCGCAGCGCCTCGAGGATCTGCCCCGCGAACTCCGCCGTGATGCGCGCCATCTTCTCCGTGAACATCGACGGCACCTTACTCGGCCGGCAGGGCCGCGGTCGATAGCTTCCCGCTGACCATCGCATGCGCGCTGCCGCCGGTCGTCTCGACCGCCGGCTTGACCACCGGACGGCTGGCCGCCCGCATCTCCGCGAGCGAGGTCAGGAACGAGAGCGTCGACTCGGCGCCCTGGTTCTCGTTGACCCGGTCGACGTGGATGCCGTCCCGGCAGCCGGCGGTCCGCGCGTCGTAGACCTGCAGGTCGCCCGAGTTCTGGCCGAGAAACCACTGGAAGGCGTGCCGCGCGTGCTCGAGATACTTCACGTCGCCGGTGACCCGGTGCGCATCGAGGCATGCCGAGACCATCGCGCAGGCCTCCACCGGCTGCTGGTCGAACCGCGCCCGTGTCCCGCCGCGGACGTGGAAGCCGTTCGAGCCGATCGGCGAGAAGCGCCCGTCCTCCCCGATGTGCTGCGCGACGAGCCAGTCGAGTGACCGCTTGGCAACCGCCGCCATCGCCTCGTCACCGGTGCGCCAGGCGCTGAGCAGCAGCGCCTGCGAGAGCCGGGCGTTGCAGTAGGTGAGCCGGTCCTCGAACCAGGGCCAGGTCGCGCTCTCGTTCTCGCGAAAGCACGTCATGAGCCGCTCCGACAGCTCGGCCCGCATGGCGATCGCCGCGCCGTCGCCGCCGTGGGCGCGCAGGTACTCGTCGATCCCGAGCAGGCAGTAGGCCCAGGCGCGAGGGCTGGTGAGCGAGGCCGACGCGGCGAGCGCGCCCTGGAAGAGGCGAGTCGAGAGCCCGCGCCGCCCCGGATCGCGGGAACGACCGACGACGGTGCCGAGCGCCCAGAGTGATCGCCCGTGGCTGTCGTCCGAGTCGGGCGCGTCGTGCCAGTGCCGCGCGTAGGAGAGGAAGTTGTGGAAGCGTCCGCTCTCCGGCGCAAATGCGTGGTTCACGAACGCGAGGTAACGCGTCGCGAGCGACCGCACGACCTCCGGCCGTTCGGTGCCCGCCTCCTCGAGATGGGTCATGAGGAGCAGCGCGCGCGCGTTGTCGTCGACGCAGTAGCCCTCGCTGTAGCAGGGGATGTCGAAGGTCGCGTGCTGGAGCATCCCCGTGTCGTCGGTGAGGAGCTGCACGTGCGCGAGGTCGATCTCCGGCAGATCGGGGCGCCGCCTCGGGAGGCTGCGGGCGAGGAGCCCGGCGCGCGCGCGCTCGGCCTGCGAGGCGTGCGCCCGCTCGAACGACTCGACGTACCGCCGCGCCACGATCGGCCAGCCCATCGTCTTCCCGTACGTGATGGCGCGGCGCTGGAGCTCGACCCGCTTGATGGGATCGTCCAGAAGCCCGATGACCTCCTTGGCGATCGCGCCCGAGTCACGCCACGGCACGAGGATCCCGCGTCCTTCGCCGAGGAGCTCGCGCGCATACCGGTAGGGCGTCGAGATGACCGCCTTCCCGCAGCCGACCGCGTAGGCGAGCGTCCCGGAGGTGCTCTGCTCTTCCTTCAGGTACGGCGTGATGTAGAGGTCGGCGGCGCCGATGAACTCGACGAGCTCCTCGTGGCTCACGAACCGGTTGTGGAACATGACGCTCGACTCGACGCCGAGCCGCTCGGCCCGCATCTGGAGCATCTGCCGGTACGTCTCGCCGTGCTCCTGCTTGACGTGCGGGTGGGTCGCCCCGAGCACGACGTAGACGGTGCCGGGGTGGCGCGCGAGGATCGCCGGCATCGCGTCGATGACGTGCTCGATGCCCTTGTCGGGAGAGAGCAGCCCGAACGTGAGGATGACCGATCCGCTGACGCCGAGCTTCTCGGCGCTGCGCCGCTCGGGGGCGATGGGGATGCCGTGCGGGATGACGTCGATCTTGCCGGGCGCGAGGCCGTGCACCTCCTGGAGGAGCGTCGCCCCGTCGGTGCTCATCACGACGACACGCTCCGAGAGGCCGAGCAGCGAGTCCATGACCGCCCGCTGCGTGTCGTCCGGCTTGGCGAGGATCGTGTGCAGCGTCGTCACGATGGGCGCGCGCACGGCGCGCAGGAGCTCGAGCACGTTCGCGCCCGCCTTCGGGCCGAAGATCCCGTACTCGTGCTGGACCGACACCACGTCGGCGCCGCTCACGTTGAGGAAGTCGGCGGCGCGGCGATACGCAACGACGTCGCCATCGGGCACCTCGAACCGGACGCGCGGCGGGTAGGCGTGCGCCGAGCCCGCGTCGTTCATGGCGAGCACGAAGCAGTCGAGGTCCGGGATCTCGCGACCGATCGCGTCGACGAGGTCCGTCGTGAACGTCGCGATGCCGCAGCGGCGTGGCAGGTGGTTGCCGAGCATGGCAACCGTTTGAATGGTCCGCCGGCCTTGGGCGCGATCGTCTGTCATCAAGCCTCGAACGACCGCGTGCTTCGTGGCCGAGAATGGGTGGGGAGAGCACCACCATGCGGCTGCGTGCCCAGAACCGCAAGGTCGCCGTGCGCGCGTTAGCCCAGCAGCGAACGGTAGAGCGCGAGGTAGCGATCGGCCATCCGATCGACGGTGAACCGAGCTGCCACCCTGGCCCGGCACGCAGCGCGGTCGATCTCGCCGATGCGCGCGATCGCGGCGACCGCTTCGTCCACCGTGTCGACCAGGAACCCCGTGACGCCATCCTCGATGAGCTCACTCATCGCGCCGCGGCGCATCGCGATCACCGGCGTCCCGCACGCCATCGCCTCGACCACGGAAAGGCCGAACGGCTCGTCGAACCGGATGAGATGAAGGAGGGCGTACGCGCCCCCGAGCATGGAGGTGCGGGCGGTGCCGCCGACGGGGCCGTCGTACACGACGCGGTCGCCGTCGACGTGCGGCGCCACCTCGCGCTCGTGGTAGCCCTGATCCTGCACGATGCCCGCCATGACGAGGCGACGGCCCGCCCGCCGTGCCGCCTCGATCGCCTCGGCCGCGCCCTTGTGCGGGTGGATGCGCCCGAAGAAGAGGAGATCCTGGCCCGCTTCCGCGACGAACGGGAGCTCGTCGAGCACGACCCCGTGATGGATGGTCGCGGCGTAGCGGAGGTCGGGGTGACGGTCGGCGTCGCTGATCGCCACGTAGGAGACGCGGTCCTGGTAGCGCTGGAACACCGGGACGATGCGCTCCGAGGAGAAGCCGTGGATCGTCGTCACGAGCGGGGTGCCGACGAAGCGCGAGAACGCGAGCGGGACGAAGTCGGCCTGGTTGTGGAGCACGTCGAACTCCCCCGCGCGCTCGAACGCGTTCGCCACGTGGAGGAGCTCCCAGACCTTCGCGTCGATGCTCGGGTCCTCCGAGTAAGGGCGCGGGCAGACCGCCGCGAGGGTGCCGGCGGTGAGCGAGTCGGCGGTCGCGAACAGCGTCACGTCCACGCCGCGCGCGACGAGGGCCTCCGTCAGCAAGCTCGTCACGAGCTCCCACGGGCCGTAATGACGCGGCGGCGTTCGCCACGAGATGGGCGCGATCATCCCGACCCGCAGCGCGCGCTCCTTCACGGGGCGTCCTCGAGGACGAGCCCCTCGTCGGGCGCGAGGACGAGGTCCGCGCCGGCCAGCAGCAGCTCGGTGCGCTCCGGGCGGGTCGAGAGGAGCACGCGGACGTTGCCGCCAGGGAGCGCCAGCGTGCGCACCTCGCCGCTCAGGTTCAGCACGACGCGGAGGCGCTCGCCCTCGTGGCGCCGCTCGTAGGCGAGCACGTCGGCGGCGCCGTGTCCGTCGATCATCGCGAAGCTGCCCACGGCGAGCGCGGGGCGCGCACGCCGCAGCGCCAGGAGCGCACGATGCAAGGTGAGCATCGAGGCCGGATCGGCGGCGCACGACGCGACGTTCCGCGTGGCCGCGTCGGCGTGCAGCGGCAGCCACGGCTCGCCCGTCGTGAAGCCCGCGCCGGGCGATGGCGTCCAGGCCATCGGCGAGCGGACCGGATCGCGCCCCAGGCCGAGGCCGGGCTCGCGGAGCTCACGCGGGTCGACGACGCGCTCCGGCGGGATCGCGACGTCGGTCATGCCGAGCTCGTCGCCGTAGTAGAGCGTCGGAGTCCCGCGCAGCGTGAGCAGCAGCATGGCCGCGACGCGCGCCTGGCGCTCGCCGAGGCGGGAGGCGACGCGGGGGCGATCGTGGTTGCCGAGCACCCAGTTCGGCCACGCGCCGGCGGGCAGCGCCGCCTCGTAGGCGACGATCATCGCCTCGAGACCGCGCGCGTCCCACCGCTGCTCGACGAGCTGGAAGTTGAACGGGAGATGCACCCCCGGCACGCCGACGCCGTAGTAGCGAACGAGCCGCTCGACGGGCAGGTAGATCTCGCCGATGAGCACGCGCTCGCCGAAGGAGTCCGCGATGCGCCGCATCTCGCCGGCAATCGCGTGCACCTCCGGCTGGTCCGCCGAGTGGAGCTGGATGACGGAGTGCATCTCGCCCATGCCCTTTGCGTAGTCGGGATTCGGCGGATTGTCGGGAAGCCCCTCGGCCTTGATGAGGTGCCACAGCACGTCGATGCGGAACCCGTCGATGCCGCGCGCCAGCCAGAAGCGGAGCACGTCGTACATCGCCTCGCGCACGCGCGGGTTCCGCCAGTCGAGGTCGGGCTGCTCCTTCAGGAACGCATGGAGGTAGTACTGCCCGGTGAGCTCGTCCCACTCCCACGACGAGCCGCCGAAGTCGCTCTTCCAGTTGTTGGGCGGTCCGCCGCCAGGAGCCGGGTCGCGCCAGATGTAGAAGTCGCGGCGCGGGTTGTCGCGCGAGCTCCTGCTCTCGCGGAACCACGGGTGCTCGCTCGACGTGTGGTTGGGCACGAAGTCGAGCAGCACGCGGAGGCCCCTGGCATGGGCATCCGCGACGAGCGCGTCGAGGTCGGCGAGCGTGCCGAAGCACGGGTCGACGTCGCAGTAGTCGGCGACGTCGTAGCCGAAGTCCGCCATGGGCGAGGGGAAGATCGGGGAGATCCAGAGCGCGTCGACGCCGAGCGTGACGAGATGATCGAGCCGCTGCCGGATGCCTTCGAGATCGCCGATGCCGTCGCCGTTCGTGTCCTGGAACGACCGCGGATAGATCTGGTAGACGACGCCGCGTTGCCACCACGTGCTCATGCGAAGCGCTCCTTCGGCAAACAGGTGATACGGCACGCGAGGTCGGCCTCGCCCGACGCGAGGACGTAGTGGTCGCCCGCGTCGGCGATCCCCGTCGTGAAGACGACCGGCGCGGGCAGGTAGAGCTGCGCGGCGAGCGGGCGGGTCAGCTCGGCGCTTGCCTCGAGCAGCGGGGTCTCGTCCTCCTGGCGAAGGATGCGCGAGGGGTCCTCGGCGTCGAGCAGCGCCCAGAAGCTGCGATAGATGCCGACCGACGCGCGCGTCTCGACGCCGTGGTAGACGGCGAGCCAGCCGTGCTCGGTGCGGATGGGCGGGCTGCCGCCGCCGACCTTGGCGCTCGACGTGCTGCCCTTGCGTGCGCGGATGCCGGGACGGTCGAGGGGTCGCCAGTGCAGCGCATCCGGCGACACGGCGAGCTGGATCGAGGGGCCCGCGGCCCACGGGCTCTCCTCGGGATACGCGAAGTAGACCTCGCCGAGGGGGCGCGTGAGGGCGGCGAAGCGGCCAGAGACCATGCCCTCGAACAGGATCATGTCCTTGTTCTGGTGGTCGAGCACGATGCCCTGCAGCTCGTAGCGGAGGCCGTCGTGCGAGACGTGGAGCGTCGTGCAGTGGCGCTCGGCGCTGACCGAGCAGGTCGTCATGTACCAGACCGCGCCGACCTTGCTGATGCGCGCGTCCTCCACGCCGTACTCCTGGTACGAGGCGGCCGGCGCGATGGCGTGCTCGTAGTGCACGGTGACCACGCGCTCGCCGCGGGCGTCGAGCTCGACGGGCAGCAGCCATGACAGCGACGTGAGAGCGAGCACGCGATGGGGACCGCCGCGCAGCGAGAACTGCCGCGGATCCGTCATGTCGACCGAGCCGAGGGCGTGCTGGTCGAGGACGTAGCCGGCGGGCGTCCAGCGGATCGCGCGCACGAAGCCGTTCACGACCGGCTCGGCGAGGGCCTCGGCGACACGCACCATCAGCAGCAGGTTGCCGTTCGGCAGCCGCGTCATCCCCGGGTTGAACGCGCCGAGCACGAACGTCGGCACGACCAGCGACGCGCGCAGCGGCGACCGCGAGAGGTCGACGTCGGCGGGCGTGAAGACGAGGCGGTCGGTCACGACGTCAGCTGACCGAGAACGTCGGCGAGAAGGACCGTGGCCACGCTCGTGTGACTGTCGGAGACGGCGTACGGGATGATCAGCGTGTCGCCGTGGAGGAGCGCGCCGCAGGAGTACACGACGTTGGGGACGTAGCCGTCGCGCTCGTCGGCATTGGGGACGAGCAGCGGCTCGCGCAGCGTGCCGATCACCTTCGAGGGGTCCTCGAGGTCGAGCAGGATGGCGCCGAGCCAGTACTGGCGCATCGGGCCGACGCCGTGCGTGAGCAGGAGCCAGCCGGCCTTCGTCTCGATCGGCGAGCCGCAGTTGCCGACCTGCACGAACTCCCACGCGAAGCGCGGCGCGTACACGAGCTTCGACTCGTTCCAGAAGTGGATGTTGTCCGACGCGAGCAGGTAGATGTTCTCGCCGTCGAGGCGCGAGGCCATCATGAACTGGCCGCCGACCTTCCGCGGGAAGAGGGCCATGCCCTTGTTCTGCACGCACGTGCCGTTCAGCGTGTTGACCTTGAAGTGCCGGAAATCCGGGGTCTCGATGAGCTGCGGGAGGACGCGCAGCCCGTTGTAGGCGGTGTACGTCGCGTAGTAGTGCACGCGGCCGTCCCCCTGGACGAAGCGGACGAAGCGCGCGTCCTCGATGCCGCGGCTCTCGCTCTCGCTGACCGGGAAGATGACGCGCTCGGAGAGCTCCACGTCGGGCGAGAACTCGAGCTCGTAGTTCGAGTGGGCGAGCCAGAGCATGCTGTCGACGAGCTCGCGGTACTGCGTGGTGCCCGTCGCGGGGCGGCAGCGCTCGATGGCGGCCTGGAGGTCGGCGAGGGTGAAGCGCGAGTCGAGGAGGGCGAGGATCGGCTCCGCGACGGGGCGGTGCGCCTTCATCTCGCGCAGCTTCAGCTCGTAGCTGCCCTTGTCGTAGAGAGCGTCGTCGACGGGGCGTCCGGTGAGGGCGAAGCGGGTGGGCGTGTCGATCTCGACCTGCTGCTGGGCATCGACGATGCCGCTGCGGAACTCGATGGAGGAGATGTGGCCCTCGCCGCACGCGCGGAGGCTCATGATGAAGCGCTGGGCGCCGGGCGGGACGCCGTTCTGATCGGGGTGGGCGACCATCGACGGGTTGAAGAGCGCCACCGCCTCGAGCGAGTACTCGTTCGTGAAGTACGCGCCGAGGAGGAGGCGTCGTTCGTCGTTGCCGTCGGGAAGCTCGCCGGCGACCACGAGGGCCGCGGCGTAGCTGTGACGGAAGATGGCGCGCACGTCCTTGTGACGCTCGCGGTAGTCGGCGAGGAGGGCGGCGGCGCTCGCCCCGACCTCGGCGTCCGAGAGCTGCGCGACGCGCGCGATGATCGCCTTGATCCGGGCTGCTCCGCCCGGCATGAAGGTGCGGGCGATGACCCGGCGCGGGTCGGCGGCGAGGCGGAGCGGCAGGCGCGTGATGTTCAGCAAGGACCGGTTATACGCCTCCGGGCTTCGCGCCGTCTGGAGAGAACGTGGCAGAGATGGCGGGGCGAGCGTGGTAGTTCGCGGCCCATGCGCTCGTCCTCCGTCACTGTCCTCGCGTTCGCGGGCGTCCTCGTTCTTGCCGGCTGCCGTCGTCCTGCTGCAGAGGGGACGGACGCTGCGATCGCTTCCGCCGCGCCGCCGGCCTCCGGCAGCGCCGTCGCACCCGCGCCCTCGGCTGCCGCAGCAGGCTGCTCGCTCGAGCACGGGTTTCGCGGCACGATCGGGCCCAAGCTCGAGGTGCTCGCGCGGCTCGAGCGCACCGCAGCCGGGGTGGAGGGGCACTACCTCTACGCGCACGTCGGCGCCGAGCTTCCGCTGCGCGGGACCATCGGCTCTGATGGTGCGGTCGCGCTCGCCGAGGGCGACGCGGCGAGCCCGAGCGGGCGGTTCGCCGGTCGCTGCGAGGCCGACGGTCATCTGCGCGGGACGTGGACGAAGACGCAGGACGGCGCGGCGCTGCCCTTCGACCTCGCGCCGGTCACGCCGCGCGACGAGGTCGTCGTCGTGACGCGGAAGAAGGCGCGGCGCTTCCCGCCTCATCCCAGCAAGGCGCCGCGCGCGCAGCAGGGCGGTTTCGCGTTCGAGCCGAAACAGGCGTGCACCGAGGAGGTCTCGTGGCCCGAGATCTTCGGGGCGCCGACCGCCGAGATCGAGGCGAGCATCAACCGCGCCCTCACGAGCGATGCGTGGGTGTTCCCGGATGCGCAAGGCGGGGCGCAGCTGCGCGCCTGCGTCGTCGGCGAGCGGAGCACCGGGACGCGGAGCTTCGAGGTGCTGATGAACCGCGCCGGCATCTTCGCGGTGCGGGAGCACGAGACCTCGACGTTCGAGGGCGGCACCCATCCGTGGGATCCGGGCGCCGAGTCGTGGCTCGCGTTCGACACGCGTACCGGTACGCCGCTGACGAAGCGCGCGCTCCTCCCGAGCACGAAGGCCGGCGAGGAGGCGCTCTCGAAGCTCCTCGACCGGTGCGTGACCGTGTTCATGAACAACGGTGGCGGCGGCGGCGACGCCACGGAGATGCGCGAGCGAATGAGCCTCGGCAATCTCGCGCTCCTCGTGCTGCCTGCCGACAAGGGCCTCCACTTCGGCGCGACCGGGTATGCGCCGTTCGCGCGCGTGCTGGAGGGTGAGGGTCCCACCATCGCGTGGTCGGCGCTGCTGGCGGCGGGCGCGCTCCCGGCGGGCAGCCCGGCGGCGCGCGCATGGGCGGGCGTGACCCCTGCGAAGCCGACCGACGACCCGTGCGTGATTGTGCCGCCGCCGCGCTGAGCGGCGTCGGAGGGCGGAACTTCGTTCGCCGGGGAGGGTCGGGGGCGGAAAGTCGTTCGGATCCCCCCCGTGATGTGGCGCGGCGGAGGGGGTTCGAGGGGCGGAAAGTCGTTCGGATCCCCTCATCAGGGGGCCTGGCGATCGGCAGGGATCCGAACGAGTTTTGCGACCCGGCCCCTCTCCCGGGGCGCCGGAGACCGCGAGGGATCCGAACGAGTTTTGCCACCGCGCCCCTCTCCCGGGGCGCCCGAGACCGCGAGGGATCCGAACGACTTTCCGCCTCGCAACCCTCGCTCGGAGCGCCGCGGTGGTGAGGGATCCGAACGAATTCCGGGTCACGCGGTATGGTTGGCACGTTGGCCGGGATTTTCGTGAACGAACGGCGGGCGTCCTCAGGAGTCCTGTTGCGGGTGCGGGCCCTGGTGCTCGGCGCGATGCTGGCGAGCGTCGCTGTCGCGCTCGCGCTTCCGCTACACGGTGACCATGCGCCCAAGGTGGTGCGGCTGCTCGGGCGGTTTCACCTGCTCGTGCTGCACGTGCCCATCGGCGCGCTCGTGGTGGCGCTCGTCGCCGAGATGGGCACGATGTTGCGCCACGTGCGCCGACGGGCCGACGTCGTCGTCGGCGCTGCGCTCCTCGTGTTCGTGCCGGCTGCCTTCGTGGCCATCGTTCTCGGGCTCTTCCTGGCGCACGGCGCGCAATACCCGAAGGCGCTCGTCGCGCCGCACCGGAACCTCGAGATCCTCTGCCTGATGCTGGCGGGCGCGTGCCTCCTCGCGTGGCCGCATCGGTGGAAGAAGCGGCGCGTCGGACATCGCGTGCTGCTCCTCGGGTCAGCGATCGCGATGACCGTCGGCGCGCACTTCGGCGGCTCGATGACCCACGGCAAGGATTACCTGACCGCCGCGCTGACCGAGGAGAGCGGACCGCTCGACCCTCCGTCCGACGATGCCGGCGCACCGCCCGACCCGACGGCCTCCTCAGCCCCCGCCGATCCTTCTTCGTCCGCGTCTCCGTCTTCGTCCGCGTCCGCGTCCGCGTCCGCGTCCGCGTCCGCGTCCGCGTCTCCGTCCGCGTCCGCGTCCCCGCCCCCATCCGCCTCCGCGCCTCCCCCCGCCCCCCGCGCCCCCGCCGCCTCCCCCGCGCGCATCGCCGCCCAGGCGATCCTCCTGCGCCGCTGCGCCCCCTGCCACACCACGGCGAAGAAGGGCGGCCTCCGCGTCACCGACCTCGCGAAGCCGTTCGCCAAGGGCGTGCTCGTCCACGGCGACCCGCAGGCGAGCGCGCTCTACACGCGCCTCACGCTCCCGCTCGATGACGAGGAGCACATGCCTCCCGCCGAGCGCCCGCAGCCGACCGCCGCCGAGATCGCGGCCATCCGTGCGTTCGTGGCCGAGCCGAAGGCCCCCTGAGCCCGCCCGCCGCCGCCGCGCAGCGCGACCGTCTCGCCCGCGATCGCCTAAGGTGGCGCGATGATCGAGCACGCCCGGGGCCTCTCAGCGCGCGGCCTCGACGCCCTCGCGGCGCTCGAGCAGCGCTCCGTCGCGGCCGATGGCGGCCGCCTGAAGCTCGAATGGAGCACGCTGCGGTCGCGCCCCGGCGACCAGGTCGACGACCTCCTCTGGTGGGAGGGCGAGCAGCTCCTCGGCTTCGTCGGCCTGTACGCCTTCGGCGGCGTGGACGTGGAGCTCGCGGGGGTCGTCGACCCCGCCGCGCGCCGGAAAGGCATCGCCACCGCGCTGCTCGCATCGGCGCTCCCGCTCTGCCGTGAGCGTGGCTTCCCGCGAGCGCTCCTCGTCACGCCGCGCGCGCCCGCGGCCGGACACGCCTTCGCGCTCCGCCGCGGCGCCGCGCTCGACCACTCGGAGCATGCGCTCGTGCTGATCGGCGAGCCCGCCGCCGGCCCGTCCGACCCCGCGCTCCGCGTCCGCGAGGCGACCGCCGCCGACCTTCCGCTGCTGAACCACCTGCTCGAGGAGGCGTTCGGCTTCACCCCCGAGACGGTCCTCGCGCGGCTCGGGACGACGACCGCCCGCACGCTCGTCGCCGAGATCGACGGCGAGGTGATCGGCACCGTACGCGTCACGCTCGAGGCCGAGGTGGGCGGCGTCTACGGATTCGCGATCGCCCCGGCGCTGCGCGGCCGCGGCATCGGACGCGACGTCCTCCGTCGCGTCTGCCAGCAGCTGCGCGCCGGGGGAGCGACCCGCGTGGGCCTCGAGGTGATGGTGCATAACGAGCGCGCCCTCGGGCTCTACACGTCCCTCGGGTTCGGGGTCGTGACGACCGAGGACTACTACGCCCTCCCGTTGCGCTGACCGCGACACGCGCCTCCTCCACGCCGCACGCGCGGATCAGGGCAGCGCGACGACGCCGCTGTCGAGCAGACGGGCCGCCTCGACCGCCGAGAGGATCGCGTACGTGGCCATCGTGTCCCCTCGCAGCCACACCGCCGTGCACCGCCGGCGGTCTTCGCGCAGCGCCAGCGCACGGTCGATCTCGCCGCGCACGAAGCCGAAGAGCACGTCGAGGTCCGTCGCCTCGCGCACCGCCCGCCGCGCGTCGAAGAGGCAAGGAAGCCGCTCGGTCTGGAGCGCGGCGAGCGCGCCGCCGACGATCGCCATCGGCGCCTCGAGCGTCGCACGCGAGAGCGCGGACCGCGCAACCAGGGCGTGAGCCACGAGCTCCTGCGCGAGCGAGGTCGTGACCCCCTCCTCGATCGTCGCCTGGCGATGCTGGGCGGCGAGCGTCGCGTCGTCGGCGGGCAGCGGCACGTCGAGCGCCGCGAGCACCGCGCGGCACCTCGCAGCGGCCGCGAGGCGTTCCTCGTCGGCGCGGAAGACGATCAGCTCCGCGACGACGGGCCCGAGCTCTCCATCGAGCCGCCGGCCCGTCGTGATCGTCGCGCGTGCCACGAGGCCCGTCGAGAGCGCATCCAGCAGGTACGGCGCCGAGGTGGCGCCATCACGGATCCTCGCCTCGTCCGTGACGTCGGGGGACCGCATCGGCACGTCACCGAGGCGCGGAAGTGGCCGCAGGCCGTGGGTCCGGAACCCGGCGGCCACGCGCTCGGTCAGGACGACCGTGAAGCACGTGCGCGTGTCGAGCGCCGGTCGTGCGGAGCGCGCCGCGACGAGCCGATGCGCGGGCGACGCGAAGCGCGCGATCGAGCCGTGCGCCGGCTTCTCTTCGGCCGGGACGCGAAGATACCGCGCCGTACCCTGGGCGCGCAGCACCGCGGCGAGCCGCTTCGCCTGCGCGCGGTGCTCGTCGCCCAGGAACTCGTGGGGGTCCTCGGGGCCGATGCAGAGCGACACGGCAGGGCCGAAGACCTCCGCCCCGATCGGCGGTTCGACCGAGCGCACCACCAGGTCACCCAGCTTCGTGTCGGCGATCTCGTCGAGCCCGATCGGGCGAAGCTCGCGCCGGAGCGTGGCCTCGTCGGGGAAATCGAGCGACACCTCGTACCGGTCTCCGACGCTCCAGCAGGACTCCACGTACGTGAACGGTGACGTGTCGTCCGACAGCACTACCGGTGCCGCGCCCGGGACTGCGACGCGGGGCAGGTCGTCCTCGTCGTCCTCCTCGTGTCGCCGCGCAGAGCGTCGAGCACGAGCTGCTCGAAGTCCTCGTCGAACGCGCGGAAGGGCCGGTCGTCGGCGAGGAAATCGTGCGTGGCGTAGGCGAACCGGCCATCGGTCGTCGCCACGCATGCGGTGCCCCTGGGGAGCGCATCGCCGAAGGTGAAGAGCGGTACCGCCCGACGGAGGTTCTGCCCGATTCCCCATCCGATCGGCGTGCCCTCGGCCGATCCGGCCCCGAGCATCTCGTCGACGAAGCGATTCAGCGTCGTCCGCGCTGCCTCGATTCCGCCCATCGGCGACGATCCGTCGATCGAGAACATGCGCAGCCGGCGAGCGTCGAGCCAGTGGTAGCGGCGCAGGAAGGCGACGTAGCTCGCCGGCAACGCCATCCCGAATCGCGCTTCGAGCGCCCGCACCTCGTCTTCACTCGCGCCGCGGCTGGCGCGCGCCGGGGGACGGCCGCGCGCGTCGAGCCACGCGAGCGTGTCCGCGAGGCTCGTCCGGGGCAGCCGCTCCTCGAGCACCGGGACCGCCGCCATCGCGGCGTCCTCCACGGACTCGTGCACGTCGACGGCGCGTAGTCCGACGCGGGGCACGAGCTTCGCCGACGTGAGGTAGTAGCGCGCCCCTGCGTACGGTCGCCACGAGGGATCACGACGCCGGCGCGCGAAGCTCGTGGCGCCGCACGACAGCTCCTCGCCATCGTCGGCCACGGCGCGCCCGGTGCCGTCGTCCTCGTCGAACGACACCAGGGTGATCGCACAAGGCTCGACGACGAGCTCGCGCGGCTCGTCGGCTTCGAGGACCAGCTCGAGCAGCGTGCGACCGCCGAGCGCGAAGCTCGCGCGGGCGCCTTCCCGCCACGTGATCCCTTCGGCGGGCATCTCGCTCGACGCGACGACCCGTCCGTCGATCGCGACAGCGCCGCCTTCACTCGTGTGCTGCAGCCGGCAGACCCCATCGGCGCCTTGCACGACGCGGTACGAGAACGGCGCGCCTCGGCCCTCCGCCATGCCGCCCTGCCGGACCGCGACCCCGCCGCCCTCCGCACCTCCGATGCCGAGCGGCGCGCCCGTCGCGATCGTGCGGCATGCGAAGGCGTCCAGCCCGCCCAGCGATACGTCGACAGCACGAGCCACGGCGCGCAGACGCATCCGTCCACGATACCAGGCGCGTTGCGGTGATAATCTGCGGCATGGGCGAGACCAGGCCGTGCGAGACGTGCAAGCACCCGCTGACGTTCGGGGGCATCCGGAACTTCCGGACGGGGGGCCAGGGGGGGCTCGGCACCTTCTTCTTCGGGCAGTGGGCCGAGGCGTCGGAGGAGCTGCTGCCTCTCGCCATCTGGGGCTGCACCACCTGCGGGCGCATCCAGCTCTTCCTGCCGACCGTCACGCCCTGAGGCGCGTGGAGAATGTCGAATGGCACGCCGAGAGGATTCGAACCTCTGACCTACGGCTCCGGAGGCCGCATGACAAGGCACGAAAGTGAACGGGTGCGCGGAGTTGGAGGCGAACGGCCCCCCCTTGAACCTGACATGAGGTCGTATGTTAGACGGTGACCTCCGGTGAAAAGGCACCAGCCGGTGCCTATTGCGCTGGGGCGCTGCGTGTCTCCGACGAGGGTGTGCGGTCGGCGGGCCTACTGCGAGAGCGAGATCACGTCGTCCGCCGTACCCTGGGCGCCGTCCGGGCCGAAGCTGATGACGGTGTTGCTCCCGACGTTCGTGTCCGTGCTGCACGTGATCTTGAAGGGGTGACCCCACGGGTCCAGCTTGTCCTTCCCGAGGTCTGACGGTCTCGGGCAAGCGTTGTTGTGCTCGGCCCGGTACGCGGTCGCTTGGATGCGGAGCACGTTGGCGCTCGTCAGCGCGCTCTCTCGCCGCTGGTTCTCGCGCTGGCCCTTCTCGGCCTCCTCACGGCCGCACCCGAGAAGGCCGACGCCAACGACAAGGACGAGGAGCCTGAAGGTCATCGTGCGAGCGTACGGGTGAAGGACCTCCGCGTGCCATGCTTCGCGTTCACTACGTCGCAGCCCGTGGCTACACTGGTTCCACGAGCACGGCGGCGACCTCGCGGAGCTGCTCTCGCCGCGCACCGCCACCGACGCCGCCGATCTTTCCCCGATTGGACCCGCCCGGGCCGCTCTGCCGCATCATCACGGCGTCCGGGTCATCGCGAGGCGAGAATGAGCCTCGGCGAGAGGCTTGCAGCCATGACAATGCGCTTCCGGGAAGGCGCCTGCCATGTTCGACGTTCGTATGCACCCCCCTTCGGGGGTCTGTCCGCGCGGTCCCGACGCCGTGTACGCTCGCCGGCCGTGCCGCTCTACTGGTTCCACGCGTTCGACCGCCCGGACCTCCCGAAGATCATCGAGGTCCTCCGCGATGGGCCGAAGCATCATCCGTTACCAACATCGGAAACACGGCGGAACGAAGCCGAGCTAGGCATCGAACCGCCGCACGTCTACGCCTACCTAGGCCGCACCTTGAAGAGCTTCGGACAGAACGCGATCGCCTTGAAACAGCCAGCACTCGAAGGCGAGGTGTGTCCGTTCGACTCCGGTGGGCTGCTTCGAAAAATCGCGCCCGTCTCGGGGAGGAAGAAGGCCGCGAAGGCGGCGTACCTGCAAGCCTACTCTTGGCCGACCACGGCGCTGAGGGTGTTGCTCAAGACTTATCCGTCGTCGTCTCAAACGCAACACGTTGCGTACGTCGCAATGGCGGCGCCAGCGGTGGATGGTCCTCATGTGTACTGGCCGAAGCGAGGCGCCGCAGAGCCGATCTGGACGAGCAACACCCAGTGGCGTGCATGGACCTGGGAAGGCCGCTCGCCGTCGCCGCTGACGACGGGCAAGCACCTCGTGAGATGGACCTGCCCGAATGACACCTACCCCAAGCTGGAAGAGTACGTAGCAAGCCGGCCGCCCTCTGACAGAAAGTGGTTCGAGCAGGTTTCGAAGCTCTACGTTCGCGGCGGATTGACTCGGCTCATGACTGCCCTGCGTGCCGCTCAGGAGACGCCGTGACCGACGTCGTCGGCTACGAGGCCGCGCCCTCCGAAGGCTTCCTCGTCGCGTGGGGCGCTGCTGCGATCAGAGATGAGGACTCTCTGGTGAATCCTGCGACGGGCATGCGTGTCGAATGGAGCGACGATGAAGTGAAGGCCCTCGAGGAGAACGGCGATCTCGTCCTCCTTCCTAAGCCGTTGCCAATCGGCGAGGAATACGCCAAGCATCACCTTGTCGTCCTGCAGGTGGCGAAGCTCTCGGCCTACTCGAAGGCCTTCCACATCGACACCCAGCAAGCGGGTGGCATCGTGGGGTCGCATTGGACGAAGCGATATCACTTCTATGTGTTCGAGAATGACTTCGCCTTCGACCAGATGGCGCACCGACTCTGCACGCAGATCGTGACCGCGGTTCTCTCGGGCGCGTTCACCGATACGGAACGCGACCGCCTGATCGAAGCTGGCCTGATTCTGGACTCGTACGATCCATTCTTGAATGCACTTCGCGTCTGGTTCTCACCACGCCGCCCTGCACTCAGGCAGGTTGTCTCGGGCAAGCTCTCCGAATTCCATCGAGAGAGATTCGACCAGATGCTTGGGGACCTTGAGGAACTTGAGGCCGCGGCGGAGGCGGAAACCGAAACCGAGCTTGCGCGCTCGGAGATGTTCCTAAAGTATCAGAACGGGGTCGTGCCTCCCGGCGGCGGGCTGAATGTGCCGGTTGCGCTCCGTGTCCTGCACGCGATGAACGGCGTGAGCAGCGAACTGCAGCAGATCGTCTCGGATGAGTTTCCGTTCATCGAAGACCCTCCACCACTTCACGTTCAATCGCTCGTGGCGGCCAGCGCCGAGTTTCACTTCGCCCCGGTTGGGGAGTCACTCGGAGAGCAACTCTCTCGGCTCATCCAGCTGAGGTACCTTTCGAACGCGCTCGAAGGTAAGGAGACGAGGATCAAACCGACGACGCTCGCGCGCCTCACCGACCTTGGCGGAGAAACCAACCTAAGCCACAAGCCCATAGGACAGCACGACATTCGGGGCGTGAACCTGGCCGCGCAGAACGTGAAAAAGCCGCGACGGTCGGAGCCGTTTCAGGTGCTCGGATATCAGTCGGGGCTGGTCAATTCAGGCAAGCGAGTGGAGATCACCATCTTCCCGGGCCGTCGTTTTTCAGTGGGTACCACTGACAATGGGGACGGCGATCCTCCCCTCAACCTGGCGTTCCTTGAGACCTCGCGGGACTTCCTCTTCCGACCGACGCTTTACACGTTAGTCCGTTCGGTTGATGAGCGGGGCCGAGAGGTCTTTCATCTGCGCGACGTGCGAGCGGTTCGTTCGAAGTTCGAGGGCACGATCACGGCACTGCCGTCTGCCATTGTTCCCGGAGCATTTATCTTCGGGCTTCGGTTCCGGCTCTCGTCAGCCGACGGTAGAACACTGCAGATCGGCGTACTCGGTCCCGTCGATGCGTCCTCTGCCTCCGTCAAGGAGGCTCGAAGCTGGCTCGGTGACTATCGTGGTCAATGTCTAGAGTACGAGCTCTCGCCGTCCCACAAGCCGATCCGTCGCATGAAGCCCCCGAAGCACGTGGCGACCGCTATCGGGCGTGTCGTGGTCTCCCTCCAGGATCTCGGCGGTTCCGCCCCCGTCACGCGTCTAGTAACGGAGATCAACGCGCGATACGACACGACGCTCCGCGTGAACAACACGCGACGAGAAGCGCTCTTCCACCCGGACCTTCTCGAGTTTGACGACCACGACCCACGCGTCGTTCGCCTGACGGACCGCGGCATTCTGTACGCGACCGCCTATCGCGCTGCTGGCGGTGGCGTCGGGGTGAATCTGGAGGAACGCCTGAAGTACGACGACGGCACCGCGAGCGTCGACGACAAGAGCTAGACGTCGCCGCTACGATGGGTCCGTGCTCCACGACCACGATCGCTCGGGCCTCACTGGACCTGGACTTGAACGAACAGCAAATACAAGGACGTCGATCCCTGGCACTCGAGGTGGGGGCGGTCTGCGTTCGTGCAGCACTTAGGCTACCCGGATGCAGCGCACGCCAGCCGCCGACAACGCTGGACGACGGGCGCTTCGTTGGTCCGCGGCCACGCCCGCAATCGTAGAGCGCGTCGCGCGCGGGCAACCGAACGACCCCACCTCACAAGCAGCGGTAGACCTTCGCCGTGAAGACGTGGTGCTTCACGGCGTACGACGACGAGTGCGCGTCGACCGTCCCGAAGATGCCGCGGCTGGCAGTCGTGTCCGTCTCCACGGTGGTGCCGCCGAAGTCGTCGAGCACCCGATAGTGCGTGCCGCCGTGGTTGGCCGCCGTCTCGGCAATGTCCTTGACCGTCGCGGCCTCGACGACGAACCCGAGCTCATCGCATCCCTCCTTCGCGTCCTGCACTCGGTACGCGTCCTTGGTGGCGCCGTACTCCTTCGCTCCCTTCGCCGGACGGAACCGGGCCGGGTCCGAGCACGCCCCGCAGAACGGCAGCACCAGCACGAGCCAGGTAGCTCTCATCATCGTCACCCCCGACCGTCCACGGTATCGAGGGGAGCGACCGGTGCACAATGGGAAGCTAGGCGAGCGCGTCGCGATGGCGTGCAGCCGCGTCGAGGGCCTTCTCCTCGAGTTGCCGGATGCGTTCACGACTGAGGCCAAGCGGAGCGCCGACCTGCTCGAGACTCGGCCCGCCGCGGTCGGCCACGTCGAGGGCGCACGAGAAGTCAGGCGGCACGTCTCGCCCCTCGAACGTCTCCCTCCCGCGTCCTGACTTCGTGAGCTCGACGAGGAGCGAATGCCGGCAGGTGGAGAAGGGCCAAATCGAGGGGGTCCGCGCACTCTCCACGGTCCGCGGCCGACGCAGAGCAGGCCCTCGTCTTCGGTGTCGTCCGTCGCGTTGTCGTCGACCGTGAACGGGACCGGCAGACGCAGACCTTTCGTGGTGCCCGCAGGTCCCCTGGCGAGTGGCACCCGGTCGCGAATGGTCGAACGCCGCCCCGCTCTTCCCGTGACCGAACGCGCGCACTCGGAGGAGAAGCCTGCTCGGGACCTCTTTCGCCGCTCCGCTCCGGCGTGCGTTTCTTCGCGTGGGCCTGACGGCTCAGGACGTCCGCCACGACACCCGACGTCACGCGCGTGGACTGGCACTTGTTCCGGCGCGCCTTCTCGACGGCAGCGGCTGAGGCGGGGTCGACGAACAGCACGCGAGGCTGCGCACGGCCCGGTGACCCGAACGTGCATGCCAGGTACCCCAGCAGAACCGGGCCATGCGGCGGATCCCGCGGGCGCACTCGCGAAGGCACTAGCAGCGGCCGATCCTTCCGAGCCCACCTAGAATCTCTGCACGCCCGAGAGGATTCGAACCTCTGACCTACGGCTCCGGAGGCCGACGCTCTATCCAGCTGAGCTACGGGCGCATCTCGCGTCGCGAGACCTCGTTCATACCCAAGGTGCCTCCCTCGCACAAGGGCTCCGGCATCGGGGGCGCCAGTACTGCCGGCGCGGGCGCCGAGAAGCGGTCCCACGGGTCGGCCTCCGCGCAGATGCGCCCCGCCGCCACGGGCACGAGCGGACGGGCCACCAGATAGAGCCCGGGCAGCGAGAGGATCGCCCGCGCGAGGGCGAGGCCCAGGTATGCGCGCGGGGCCCGCTCGAACGTGCTCGCCGCGGAGTTCACCCCGCGCGTCAGCCGCGTCCAGAGGCGCCCGTACGCGCCGAGCGGCACGAACTTCGGGAACCGCTCGAAGTGCGCGGTGAGCGTCCGGATCGGGAGCGGCGGCGGCGCGACGGCCTCGTCGGCCCACGCGTGCGCGCTCTTGGCGGCCGAGAAGACTCCGAACCAGTACCAGCCCCACAGCGTCGCGCCGATCGTGAAGAGGTAACCGCCGATCCCGGGCAGGATGCGGAGCGGCATCAGCACGGGCAGCCCTGCGAACAGCACGACGTAGCCGCGCCACCTTCGCTTCGCCTTGCGATAGAGCCAGCGCAGGTCCGCCGAGAGCTTCGGCTCGGGCGGCGGCTGCGCGTCCTCCGGCCGGACGTGTGCGAGGGCCGCCGCATGGAAGCCGAGCCAGTCGTCCCAGCGTCGCGAGAAGAAGACCACCACGGACTGCAGCGCGGCGAGCACCGCAAGGGCCGTCAGCACGCGCTTCCAGCTGCGCGCGAGGATCTCGCGCGCGCGTCCCAGCGGCGTCACCGGCGCCGCCACCGGTGCGGGCGGATCGCCGAGCTCCTCCACCACGTCCTCGTCGTCGTCGTCCGCGCTCCTCTCTCGCGCCGCCGCTGCCGGCGCAGCGGCTCCGGCCCCGGCCGCCGCCGCGACGTGCCGCGGCCGCTCTCCGTCGCCGGCAAACGCGCCGCTCGCCGCCGCGATCGCGCCCAGCACGGCGACCAGCGCGATGCGCACGAGCGTCACCCTGACGTACCGTCCGCGTAGCCGGACGTCCCGCAGCGTCGCCGCGACGAGCACGAACGTCAGCATGAACCCGTGCGCGAACGTCGGCTCGAGCGACGGCTTCGGCGGTGGCAACGCGGCGCCGGACCGGAGCGCCGCCCGGTGCGCCGCGAGCGCGCTCCGCTCTCGCTCGAGGATGGTCGCCTTGCCGGTCACGCGACCATCGTAGCGGAGGCGCGCTCACATCGACCGAGTGGCGTCCTGCCCCGCTCATACTCCGCAAGGGGTATGCGCATCACCAATTTCCAACAATCTTTCCACGACTTGACGCGTTCACGAGGCGTGCGTGTTATCGGAAATGAGCATGGATCGGGTGGCCTCCGAGCCGTTGAAGCTCCTTCTCGTGGAGGACTCGGATGACGACGCCGCGCTCGTCCTGCGCGAGGTGGCGCGCTCCGGCATCGACTTCACGCCGACGCGGGTCGACAACGAGGCGGACCTCCGCGAGGCCCTCCGCGAATCGTTCGACATCGTGCTCTCGGACTACACGCTGCCCACGCTCGACGCCCCCCGCGCGCTGCGGATCGTGCGCGAGCTGCGCGGCGATCTTCCGTTCATCGTCGTGTCCGGCACGATCGGCGAGGATGCCGCCGTCGAGGTGATGCGCAACGGGGCCAACGACTACCTCCTCAAGGACAAGCTCGCCCGTCTCGGTCCCGCGATCGTTCGCGAGCTGCGCGAGGCCCGGGCCCGCGCCGCGAGCCGCCGCGCCGAGCTCGCCCGCAAGCAGGCCGAGGCGAGCTTCCGGCTCATCATCGAGTCCTCCCCGGATCTCGTGGTCGTGCATCGTCACGGCCGCGTGATCTACGCGAACCCCAAGATGGTCGAGCGCCTCGGCTACCCCGACCAGGGCTCCTTGATCGGCATCGCGCTGGACCGCCTCGTGGTCGAGGACGACGGCCGCGCGCGCGCCGCTGCCGACAGCCAGCCGCCCCCCGCGACGCTCGCGGTCGAGCGCCCCGCCCCCGTCGCGCAGCACTGGCGCCACAAGGACGGCAGCGCGCTCGCGGTCGAGGTCGTTCGCAGCGCGGTCATGTTCGAGGGCGAGGTCGCCCAGCTCTTCATGGCGCGCGATCTCACCGAAAGAAACCACATCGCCGCCGCCATGATCGAGATGGACCGCATGGCGGCCATCGGGATCCTCGCCGCCGGCGTCGGGCACGAGATCAACAATCCGCTCGCCTACGTCCTCGCCAACCTCGAGTTCGTGACCGGCGAGATCGAGATGCTCGTCAGCGAGCTCCCGGACGAGGCGGCGGTGCGCCTCCAGGACCGGATCAGCGATCTCGCGCAGGCCCTCGCCGACACGAACCACGGCGCGGAGCGGGTGCGCGCGATCGTCCAGGATCTCCGCACCTTCTCGCGCAGCGACGAGGAGACCGTCAACGCCGCCGACGTGCGCCAGATCATCGACTCGTCGCTGCGGATGGCCGCGGTCACGCTCCGCAACCGCGCCACCGTCTCGAGGACCTTCGACGACGTCCCGCAGGTGTTCGCGAGCGAGTCGCGGCTCGGCCAGGTGTTCCTGAACCTGGTCGTCAACGCCGCGCAGGCCCTTCCCGAGGGCACGCCCCAGGACCATCGCATCGACATCAGCGTCAGCTACGAAGACCCCATGGTGACGGTCACGATTGCCGACACCGGGAGCGGCATCCCCGAGGACGTGCTCCCGCGCATCTTCGACCCGTTCTTCACGACGAAGCCGGTGGGGCAGGGGACCGGCCTCGGCCTCAGCATCTGCAAGCGCATCGTCGTGCAGCTCGGCGGCGACATCAGCGTCGAGAGCCAGGTCGGCAAGGGCACCACGTTCACGGTGAGGATCCCGCGAGCGCGCGGCCCCTCGCTCGCCGCACCGCGTTCGATCGCCCCGCCGCCCTCGAGCGGGCGCCGCGGGCGCATCCTGTGCGTGGACGACGAGCCGGCGCTCGGCCTGGCCCTCCGCCGCGCCCTCGTCGCCGAGCACGACGTCGTGCTGACCACGAGCCCGAACGAGGCCCTCCAGCAGGTGCGCGACGGCGAGGTGTTCGACCTCCTCCTCTGCGACCTCGTCATGCCCGGGATGAGCGGCGTCGACTTCCACGACGAGCTCGAGTCGTTCGCGCCCGAGCTCGCGCGGCGCATCGTGTTCCTCACGGGCGGCGCGCTCAACGCCCGCTCCCGCGAGTTCTTCGAGACCGCGCCGAACCGGCGACTCGACAAGCCGATCGGCCTCGACGAGCTGCGGACGACCATCGCGACGATGCTCGAGCCCTAGCGCGTCCAGCTGCGCGCTTTCTTGGCCCGCGCACATCGGCCTACATACGCTTCGAACCATGCTGTCCCCCGAGCCGGTTCGAAACGCGTTCCGCAGGTTCGTGCGCCTCGATTGTCAGGTGGTCCGCGAGCACGACTTCCGGCTCGTCGGCGACCTCGCCCTCGACCTGTCGACGCGAGGCATGCTCGTCCGCGGCACGGGCGTTCGCATCCTCACCGGCGAGGAGCTGCTCGTGGCCTTCCGGCCGCCGCGCTCCAACACCTGGATCGACACGCGGGCGGTCGTCGCGCGGGTCATCCACGGGCGGCGCCCGGGCGACAAGGGGCTCTGCTTCGGCATCGAGTTCGAGGGCATGGATCGCGACCACGCCGAGCTCGTCTTCGAGAAGCTCCGCGGGATGAGCGCCCCCGACGCCACGCGTCCGCCGCGTCCGCTGGCCATCCCGCGCGCGGCATGACCCCGCGGCGCGAGCCCCCGCCCGCGCTGCCCTCCGACCCCCCGTCGGCGCAGAAGCGGAGCCGCGAGGAGCTCGCCGACTACCTGCTCGACATCGGAGCGACGCTCGCCTCGTACGGCTGCCCGAGCTACCGCCTCGAGGACGTCATCCGTGCCGTCGCCGAGACCGAGGGCTACCGCGCGGAGCCGTTCGCGCTGCCCACCGGGCTCTTCCTCCGCGTCACTCCCCAGGTCCGCAGCGATCTGCCGGTGCCCGAGGTGCACCGGATGATCCGGCTCTCCGACTGGGGCGTCGATCTCGGCCGGCTCACGCTCGTGGACGCGATCTTCAACGAGGTCGCCGCCCGGAAGCTCACCATTGACCAGGCGCGGACCGCCATCCGCGGGATCGTCAAGCAGGCGCCCACGTGGTCGCGACCCATCGTGTGGGCGGCCACCACCGTCGCGGCGGGGTCGGCGGCGGTCTTCTTCCGGGGCGGGCCGCTCGACGTGCTCG
Source organism: Labilithrix sp. (assembly GCA_028287035.1). The sequence continues at coordinate 34,991 of JAQBQL010000100.1, forward strand.
TCGCCTCCATCATCGGCGCGGTGATCGGGGCGAGCCGGTCGGTGCTCGATCGCAAGCCGACGCACCGGCTCCTCTCGGAGTTCCTCGGCGGCCTCTTCGCCGCCTCTTGCGCCTGGCTCGCGACCATCGTGTTCCCCGGCGTGCAGCCGGAGGTCATCGTGCTCGGCGGGGCCATCTCGCTCTTTCCCGGCATGACGTTCACGACGGGCCTCGCCGAGGTCGCGCAGAAGAACCTCGTGGCCGGCGGCGCGCGCCTGATGGACGCGCTCGTGACGCTCCTCCTCCTCGCATTCGGCGTCGCCCTCGTGAGCGGCTTCCAGACCATCAGCGGCGTCGTCACCACCGCGGCGCCGGTACGCGTGCCGCTCGGGCTGCCCTGGCAGGCGCTCGCCCTCGCGCTCTCGTCGGTCTCCTTCGCGGTGATCTTCCAGGTGCCGCGGCCCTACGTGTGGACCGCGCTCGTCTCCGGGGCGACCGGCTATGCCGTGACGGCGATGGCGATGCGCTACCTGCCCGAGGCTCCGCACGTCGCCGCGTTCTGCGCGGCCCTCGCGGTGTGCGTGCTCGCCAACGGCCTCGCCCGCTACACGAACCGGCCCGCGCAGCTGTTCCAGGTGCCCGGGATGATCCTGCTCGTCCCCGGGAGCTTCGGGTTCGTGAGCCTCGGTCAGATGCTCGCGAAGAACGCGGAGGCCGGCGTGCAGCAGGGCTTCCTGATGGCGCTCGTCGGGGCGGCGCTCGTCATCGGCGTCCTCGTCGCCAACGTCGTGCTGCCCGCACGCAAGCTGCTCTGAGCGCCGCTCACTTCTTGTTGAAGCACTCCGGCTTCGGATGCCGGATGCCGCGCGCGTCGACCGTGAACGGGTTCTCGCACGGGTCGCGGACGACGACGCTCGGCGTCGCCGCAACGGGGGCCCGGACCGGGACGGGAACGGCCGGCGCGCGGCTCGACCCGCCACTCGTCGCGGATGCCCCGCCGTTCGGGGCGTTGCGCAGCGCTCCGCCGATGACGATCGCGGACTCGCTCTCGAGGGGCGCCCTGGCCCCCGCGGCCTCTCCGGCGGCGTTCGCCGCCTCCGCGTTGCTCGCGTCGTTCGTCATCTGCATCCAGCGCAGGCCGAAGAGGATGCCGCCGCCGAGCAGGAGAAACGCGGCGACCACCAGCATCACGATGCCCACGACGTGACGCTTCGGGGCCGCCGAGGGCCCGAGCTCCGGCTCGTCGCCCGCTTCCGTCGGCGTGCCGCGCGCCGCTCGCCCGTCGTGCCCGAGCAACGTCTCGCGCTCGTCGTCGGGCGTCGACGCGAAGGGGCCCTTTGCGCCGCTCTCGTTCGAGATCGTCACCGCCTCGCCACGCGGGTCCTCCGTCGACACGACGCCGCTGCGCACGTCCATCGGCGAGCTCGGTGACTCGACCCGCAGCATGGGCGGCGGCATCGAGGCCGACGTCTCGCTCTCGATGCGGTGCACGAGGTCCTGACGCCACTCGAGCGAGTCGCCGGCAATCTCGTGCACCCAGGCGCTGATCTCGCGCGCGGGCGCCGGCGCGAGCGCCTTCTCGAGGGCCGCGGCCATGTCGCGCGCCGTGCTCCAGCGCGCGTCGGCCTCGCGCTCGAGGCCCTTCATCACGACCGCGTCGAGGGCGGGCGAGATGTCCGGCGCGTACTTGCTGGGCGGCTCGATGTGCTCGTTGATGATCGAGTAGACCAGCGTCGCGACGTCGTCCGCCTTGAAGAGGCGCTGCCCGGTGAGGGTCTCCCAGAGGACGACGGCCGCCGAGTACACGTCGGCGCGGCGGTCGATGTTCCCCTTGGCGAGCTGCTCGGGGGACATGTACGCGACCTTCCCCTTGATCTGGTCGGTGCGCGTCTCCTGCACGCGGTTGGTCGCCTTCGCGATGCCGAAGTCGAGGAGGCGGGGCACGCCGTCGGTGCCGACGTGCACGTTCTGCGGGGACACGTCGCGGTGCACGAGACCGAGCAGGTGGCCCTTCTCGCTGAGCGCCTCGTGCGCCGAGTGCAGCCCCTCGAGCGCGCCCGAGATGATCCCGACCGCGCACCGCGGAGGCACGCGCCCGCCGGCTTCGCGCGCCTTCCGCACGAGGCGTGAGAGCGACTCGCCGGCGACGTACTCCATGACGAGGAACAGCTCGCCGTCGTCATGCACGACGTCGAGGGTGGCGACGACGTTGGGGTGACGGACGCGCGCCGCGAGCCGCGCCTCCTCGAGGAACATCGCGCCGAACTCGGGGTCCTTCGCGAGGTGCGGATGCAGGCGCTTGATGGCGACGGTGCGCGCGAAGCCGACCGGCCCGAGCAGGCGCGCGAGATGGACGGTGGCCATCCCGCCGGCGGCGATCTCGCCGTACAGCGCGTACCGACCCAGACTTCCGCGGTAATCCGCGCTGGATTGCTCCGCCACTGGACGGGGAAGGTACCATGATCCACCCCCCGCCGAAAGCGGAGGGCTTGCCGGACGAGCCGGGCAGGTCTACGTCCCGCGCACGCCCGATGGCCGCATCCTCCGACTTCTCCGCAAGCGTCACGCCCGGGGCCGCCGCGGCAGGAGCTCCGCAAGGCCTCCGCCGGTTCGCCTGGGGCGTGCTCGCGTACAACCTGCTCGTCATCGCCTGGGGCGCGTTCGTGCGCGCCAGCGGGTCGGGCGCGGGCTGCGGCGCTCACTGGCCGCTCTGCAACGGGCAGGGCATCCCGGAGCTGAAGAGCAACGCGACCATCATCGAGATGACCCACCGCGCGACGAGCGGGATCGCGCTCCTGCTCGTGCTCGCGCTCATGGTGTGGACGCTGCGGGTCGTGCCGAGGCCGCACCGCGCGCGCCGCGCCTCGGTGTTGACGATGGTGTTCATGCTCGGCGAGGCGCTGATCGGCGCCGGCCTCGTGCTATTCGAGCTCGTCGCGCACGACGCCTCGATGAAGCGCGGCCTGTCGATGATCCTGCACCTCGGCAACACGTTCCTCCTGCTTGGCGCGCTGACGATCACCGCGTGGACGCTGACCGTGGAGCGCGAGCGACCGACGCGCCGGCCCACGACGTCGGCGCCCGTGCGGTTCGCTCTCTACGCGTCGCTCGCCTCGGTGCTCGTGCTCGGATCGAGCGGCGCCATCGCCGCCCTCGGTGACACGCTCTTCCCGGTGAAGTCCCTCGCTGCGGGCCTCGCGCAGGATCTGTCGCCGCTCGCGCACGTGTTCCTGCGCCTCCGCATGCTGCACCCGTTCCTCGCGTTCGCCGCCGGGGCGCTCGTGTTCGGCGCGTCGAGCCTCGTCCGCGCTGCAGCCCCGACCGATCGCTCGGGGACGCTCTCGCGGCTCGTCACGCTCACGTTCCTCGTGCAGTTCGTGATCGGTCTCCTCAACCTGTCGCTGCTCGCGCCGATCCCGGTGCAGATCGTCCACCTGCTCATGGCGGACGCCACGTGGATCGGGCTCGTGCTGCTCGGCTGGGATGCGCTCCACGGCACGCCGGCCGCCGCGCGCGGCCTCGCCGCGGAGGTCAGTGAGGCTTCCGCCCGGCCTGCTCGTCCGATTCCGCCACCGCCGCGAGACCCGCGAGATCCGCGAGCTTCAACGGATGAAACGGGGGCCGCGGCGTGAACGGCCTCGTCGCGTCGCCGCCGCGCTCGACGAGCAGGCGGGCGCACAGCGCGACGCACCCCTTGCCCTGGCACCAGCCCGTACCGAAGCCCGTGTAACGCTTCAGGGACTCGATGTCCTTGTGGCCGCGCGCGACCGCGTCCTCCAGCTCGTGGAGGGTCACGTCCTCGCAGCGGCACACGAGGACCTTCGCCACGTCAGTCGCCCGTGTACTCGCAGCGGGCGTCGCACGTCTCGAACACGGTGACCTGCGCGAGCGACGGCAGGTTCGGCTTCATCTTGTCCCAGATCCAGCGCGCGAGGATCTCGCTGGTCGGGTTCTCGAGGCCGGGAACGTCGTTCAGGTAGTTGTGATCGAGCTGGTCGTGGAGCGGCTGCCAGAGATCGAACAGGATCCCGAAATCGATGAACCAGCCCGTGTCGGGGTTCACCGGCCCGGCGACCGCCAGCTCGATCTTGAAGGAATGCCCGTGAAGGCGCTGGCACTTGTGGCCGGGCGGCACCTTCGGGAGCTTGTGGGCGGCTTCGAACTTGAACTCGTGGACGAGGCGGACATTCACGGTGGACCTGCCCGCACCATACCACGCCCTCTTTCGGCTGCGGCTTGCCCGCCCGCCAGGGTTCGGCTAATCACTCGCCCCCCATGTATCTCGCCCTCTCCAAGAAGCCCCGCAAGTCGTCCCGCGGCAAGTCGAAGCGTTATCGCGCCGCCCTCAAGGCGAAGGACCGCGGCCGCCGGTCCCGCGTGTACCAGGCGCACCGCTCCTGAGCCTCTCGCAGGGCTGATCTCGCTCTCCCTGCGCGTCGCGACGAATCGATGCGACCCGCGGGGGCGTCGCGGCTCTACGAGCCGTGGTCCCCTCGCATCCTGCTCACCGTGCGGTCTACCGGCCGTTCACGGCACCGCTCCATTCGCCGGCTGTCTCCGTCGCCCCTCCGAGGGCGGTGTTCGTGCTGCTGTCGATGATGGGGATGGTGCTGCTCGCGGCGGCGCTGTTCGCCTGCGGGACCGTGGGCTGCCTCGCCCTCATGGCCGACGCCGAGGACGGCGAGGTTGCGACCGCCGTCGTCACGCGGGCGCCAGGCCACTAGAGTGCGCCGCATGAGCGGCGAGGACGTGCCCGAGTGGTGGGCGACCGAGGCGACCAAGAAGCGAAACGTGCCGCTCACCGTCGCGGCCGTCACGCTGTTCGGCGCGGGCGCGTTCGGCGCGTACCTGATGTTCGGTCGCGGCGCGGACGCTCCGGCGCCGCCGGTGGTCGCCGCGGCGAGCGGGCCGTCGGCGGTCGTCGATCCCGCCACGCTCGAGCCGATCACGATGCACGCGCCGCTCCCCACGGCGGACGACATCTTCACCTCGAGGTTCCTGCGCTTCACCATCGCGCTCGACGGCGCGGCGAAGCAGGGGGGCGTGGCGACCGACGCCGGGGCTGACGGCGGCGCCGTGCTCGCGACGCCGGAGCTCGCCGAGGCGGAAGCGGCGCTCCGCGGCGACGACGTCCGCGAGGCGCTCGGCCCGCGCGGCGCCGGGGCGGTCGGCGACCTCATGACCGCGGCGAAGGCCGCGGCGGCGGCACCCGCGGGGGACGCGGCGAGCGTCGAGGCGTTCGAGATGGCGACGGCGCGCCTCGACAACGCCCTCGTCGCGGCCGGCCTGCCGTACTTCGTCGATGCGAGCGTCGTGCTGGATCCGGAGAAGGGGTCGCGGATGCTGCTCCTCTACGAGTTCGGCATCAAGGCGACCGGCCTTTGGGCGAGCGGCGACTCACGCGTGCGCGCGGTCCGCCTGCGGCGCCTCGACCGGCTGAACTGGTCGCACACGCTGCTCGGCTTCGTGAATCCGTACCGCACGTACGCGGTCGTGCTCCTCGACCAGGTCGACGAGCAGCTCGTCACCAACGTGGCGCCGGCGCTCGCGCCCGACGCGCCGATGCCGCTGCTCGCGAGCGAGGCGGAGAGTGACGCCTCGCCGGTCCCGCTGCCGCGCGAGACCGCCGCGATCGCGGCGCGTGCGGGCGTCGCGGTGCGCGCCGAGCTCGGGGCCGTGCTCGACAAGGACGCGGCGTCCGCCCGCGAGCTCGGCGAAGCCCTGCAGGCGCGGCGCGCCCTGTTCGACAAGTGGAACGGCCGCCTGCGCGGACGCGGCACGCTGAAGTCGCCGCCGCGCCTCGAGGTCGATGTCGATGCGCTCGCGCGCGAGGTCGGGACCGCGCTGCCGGCCGCGGAGGTCGAGCAGCTGCGTGCCCTCGAGAAGCGTCTCGATGCGCCGGGGGTGCGGAAGGCGTGGGCGAGCTTGCGTGACACGTTCCTCGCGACCGTGGAGCGCCACGAGGTGCAGCACCGGCTCGACCAGATCATCAAGATCAGCCCGCCTCACGCGCTCGACGCGCTCATCCCGCCCGGTCAGGGCAAGAGCGCCGACGACGTCCGCGAGCACGTGAGCGCCGAGCTCTCCGCGTATCTCGCGCAGATCGCGCGTGACGAGCAGATGGCCCGCACCTCGTTCACGATGCTCCTCCGATTCGTCGCCGACCCGCGGGTGAGGGGCACCGCCGAGTCCTACGCGGCGATCATCGCGACCGAGCAGCTCGCCGCGGAGCTCGGCGTGGAGGGCGTCGCGCCCATCGTGCACGATCGCGACGTCGACGACGCGCACGTCGATCGTGCACACCGCGAGATCACCGCCGTCACCCCCGAGAAGCTGCGCGAGGCCGCGGGCAAGGTGTGGGCGCGGCTCTATGGCCGGCCGCTTGCGCCGCTCCTGAAGCTGCCGCTCTAGCCGTTGCCGCCCTTTTTGAGCTCGGTGAGGACGAGCTTCGCGACGGCCTTCAGCGTGTCGAACACGCCGACGCCCGTACGCGCCACGGCCTCGAAGTCGGGCACGTTGGTCGGGTTCAGCATCTGCCGGAGCTCGTCGACGGAGGCGACGTTCGGGAGGTCGCGCTTGTTGTACTGGACGACGTACGGGAGCTTGTCGAGCGAGTAGCCCTGCTCCGCGAGGTTCGTGCGCAGGTTCTCGACGGACTCGAGGTTCGCCTCGGTGCGCTCGATCTGGGAGTCGGCGCAGAAGACGACGCCGTCGACGCCCTTCAGGATCAGCTTCCGCGACGCGTCGTAGAAGACCTGGCCGGGGACCGTGTAGAGGTGGAAGCGCGTCTTGAACCCGCGGATCTCACCGAGCGACAGCGGGAGGAAGTCGAAGAAGAGCGTCCGCTCCGTCTCCGTCGCGAGGCTGATCATCTTGCCCTTCGCGTCGGGGTTCGTGCGCTCGTAGATGTACTGGAGGTTCGTGGTCTTCCCGCACAGACCCGGACCGTAGTAGACCAACTTGCAGTTGATCTCTCGCGCCATGTAGTTGATGAAGCTCATCGGGCTGTTCGCGTCCGCATCAATCGTTGAACAGGTTGTCGATGTCCTCGTCCGTGATCTCGGCGAAGGGCGAGTCGGCGCCGGGCTCCTGCACCTTCTTGAGCAGCAGCTCGAAGATGTGGTTGAGCTCCTCGCTCGCCTTCTTCACGCGGAGCCGGACGAGCCCGAGGCTCGAGCGTGAGTCGAAGATGACGACGAGGATGACGCGATTGCCCACCAGCTGGATGTGGATGTTCGCCTTTTCACCTTCGTGAAACTGGGTGGCGAACTCGTTCTCCTTCAGCAGCTTGGCCATGCCGCCCGTCGCGGCGATGTTGCCGGCCGTGAGCGACGCGAGGCTGGTCGTATCGACGTTGTCGATGTCGCCTGCCGCCGAGATGAGCTGACCGTTCTTGTCGACGATGAAGACGACCTTGGCGTTCGCGTCCCTCACCAAACGGTCGACGACCGTCTGGATCTGGTTGAACTCCTCCTCGTACATCACCATCTGGGGATTGACCATCGAACCCTCCGCAGAGCTTGCATGATGCAACCTGCGATGACGCTTACGGTTCTATCTTCTTTTCGTCGTGATCAGCAAGTGCATGGATGCAGCGAACGCGCGGCGCGCGCGCTTCACTAAGCGCTGCAGAACCCGGAAACGGCGTCGTACAGCACTTTGAGGCCCCATTTGAGGCCGTCCACGGGCGCTCGCTCGTCGTGACCGTGGTACATTTTCGCGAAGTTGACGTCGTGGGTCGGGTCGAACTTGACGGGCGCGAAGCCGTAGCAAGTCGTTCCGAGGCGTGCATATGCCTTGGCGTCGGTGAACCCCGGGATCAGGTAGGGCAGCGGGAAGCCGAGGGGATCGTGACGGCGCACCGTCGCCGCGAGATGGTCGAAGAGCGGCGTCTTGCTGGTGGCCTCCACCGGCGGCATCGAGCGCAGGACCTCGAGGTGCGGATCGCCGCCGAGCGCCTCGCGCAGCTCGTCGAGGAACGCGCTGTCCGACTGGCCGGGGAGCGTGCGGCCGTCGATGTCGACGCTCGCGTGGCCCGGGATGACGTTCACCTTCGCGCCGCCGCGGAGCACCGTGGGTGACGCGGTGTTCGACAGCATGGCGCCGAACGAGCGGCGCTGGCCGACGTCCTTGACGAGGTGATCGAGGATGAGCGACGCGACCTGCGGCGTCGTGAGGCGCTTCAGGACCTGCTTCTGCGGGGCGGGCAGCTCGCGCGCGAGGCCGTGCAGGAACTGCGTCACCACGTCGGTCGGGTGCATGGGGAGCCGGCGCCCGCCGAGCCGGGCCAGGGCCTTCGCAAGCCGCAGGATCGAGCTGTCCGGGTTGGGCATCGAGCCATGGCCGGGCTCGCCTTCGTAGGTGGCGCGTACCCAGCAGACGCCCTTCTCGGCGACCTGGATCGGGTAGAACGTCCGGCCGAAGAGGTTCAGCGAGAAGCCGCCGATCTCGCCGAGCATGTATTCTGCGCGTACCGCGTCGCGGTGCTCGTCGCAGAGGAAGAGGCTTCCGAGCTCGCAGCCCGCCTCCTCGTCGGCGACGGCGGCGAAGATGACGTCACGCTCCAGCACCAGGCTGCCGTTCTTCACGGCCTCGGCGAGGAGGGTCATGACGCACGTGCTCATCGCCACCATGTGCTTCATGTCGACGGCGCCGCGGCCCCAGACGTAGCCATCGTGGATCTCGCCGGCGAACGGGTCGTGCTTCCACTTCGCGGCGTCGGCGGCGACCACGTCGAGGTGCGCGTTGAGGATGAGCGGGTCCTTCCGGCCGTTCCCCTTGAGGCGCGTCAGCACGTTCGTGCGGTTCTTCTGCTTCTCGAGCAGCCTGGGCTCGAGGCCCGCGGCGCGGAGGCGCTCGGCGACCAGCTCGGCGGCGGGGCGCTCGTTGCCGTCTTCGGGGTCGCGCGTGCCGAGATTCACGCTGCGGACGCGGATCAGCTGCTGGAGGAGGGTGATGCACGTGTCGCCCTGGGAGTCCCAATCGATCGCCGTCATTTCCGCGGGCGATAGTAGCGTGCAATGATCGCGTCGCGTCGATGGGATCGCTGCGCGTCACCGTTCACGAGGGGAGGAGCGTGGCCGAGCTCGCCGCGTGCTCGCGGGCCGCGCTCGACCGGCCGCTCGAGGCGGATGGCGAGCTGCTGGTGGGCTCGACCGCCGACGAGGGGCTCGTGCTCGGGGCGTTCCAGCGGCCGGGCGAGCTGCCGGCCGACGTGCTCGGTGCCTACGCGGGGCGCCTCGTGCAGCGTGGCTCGGGGGGCGGCGAGGTTCGTGCGGCGGCGGGCACCGTGTGGCTGCAGCTCGCGCTCCGGCGCTCCGATGCGCTCGTGGCGGGCCCGCCCGACCGGCTGATCAACCGGCACGTGCGGCCGCTGCTGAAGGCGCTGAGCAAGCAGGGCGTGAAGGCCGGCTACTTCGACCGGGACTGGGTGGGCACCGCCGACAAGCGCGTCGTGGCCGCGGTGAGCTTCGGCCACGACGCCCGGAGCGGCCGCGCGCTCTTCGAGGCCTTCGTGCCGACGCGCGAGCCGATGGCGGTGCGCGAGCGGGCGGCGTGGCGCGGCCGGGCGCCGGGCATCGTCGCGGCGGAGGGCCTCCTCGCGGCGATCGCCGAGGCGTACGTGTCCGCGTACGGGGGCTCGCTGCTTGGCGGCGAGGCGGCTCCGTGGGGCGCCCCGTCCGGTGCGGCCGGCGGGGCGGCGGCCGGCGCTGCATCGTCGGGGGGCGGGTTGGCGGCGCAGGCGGGCTGGTCGGCGACGTGTGAAGAGGCGATCGGCGTCCTCGGCGCGGCTCGTGAGCAGGGGCGGGTCCACATCGGCGGCGAGCTCATGGCCTCACGGGACGCGGTGACGCGGCTCGAGGAGCGTCTCTCGTCGTTGCCGCTGCTCGATGCCCTCTCGGTGGGCGCCGCGATCGACGAGGAGCTCGCCGCGCCGGGCGTCGCCGTGTTCGGCGTCCGCTCCCTTCGCTCGCTCTGCGACATCCTCCTCGCCCTCTGAGCTCGTTCGGATCCCTCACGGTCGCGTGCGCCGCGGAGGGAGCATGGGGCGTTGAAAGTCGTTCGGATCCCTCACGGTTTGGCGCACGGGGGAGGGAGCTGGGGCGTTGAAAGTCGTTCGGATCCCTTACGGTCCTGCGCGGCGCGGCGGGACGGTGGGGCGGCGAAATCGTTCGGATCCCTCACGGTCTGGCGCGCGGGGGAGGGAAGGGCGTTGAAAGTCGTTCGGATCCCTCACGGTCTGGCGCGCGGACCGGCCGCCTGCCCGCGGTGCCGCCCCCTTCGCGGTTGCGGACCGCCTGCAGGGCGCGGTGACGGTCCCCTCCGGCGGGTCGTGAGGGATCCGAACGAGTTTGGCGGGGTGGGGCACGTCACGGCGCAGGCGGGTCGTGAGGGATCCGAACGACTTTCGCGGGGTGGGACACGTCACGCGCGCGCGGGTCGTGAGGGATCCGAACGACTTTCGCGGGGTGGGACACGTCACGCGCGCGTGGGTCGTGAGGGATCCGAACGAGTTTGGCGGGGTGGGGCACGTCACGGCGCAGGCGGGTCGTGAGGGATCCGAACGAGTTTGGCGGGGTGGGGCACGTCACGGCGCAGGCGGGTCGTGAGGGATCCGAACGAGTTCGGCGGGGTGGGACACGCCGCGGGGTGCTCACGGTCGTGAGGGATCCGAACGAGTTTTGCCGCCGGGGACACGCCGCGGGGCGCCGCGGTCGAGGGGGCCGGATACGCTGCCCGGCGGCCGAAGGGCGACACGCAGCCCAACGAGTCGCTTCGTCAGAAGAAGCTGCCCTGCAGCCACGCCGTGTAGCCGAACGTGTGGCGCGAGGGGGCCGGGGCGGCGGCCGGATGCAGGTTGTCGATCACGTAGCTGACCTCGTTCACGAGTCGTAGCCAGCGCGTGAAGCGGACGCCCGCCATGAGCACGTAGGCGTCGCGGCCGTTCTCGTCGATCGAGGAGTCCGTCGTGTACGTGTCGAAGCGCGCGCCGGCGAGCGCCCAGCGCGTGAGCTCCTGCTCCGCACGCAGCGAGAAGCCGCGCTCGTTCACGTCCCGCACGTCGGCGCTGAAGCTCGCCGGGATGACGGGCAGCGCGAACGGCGTCAGGGCGCCCGTGTCCATGTTGCGGCCGAACATCAGCTCGGCGCCGAGCCGCGTCTCGCCGAGCGACGGCACGAACACGTGATGGACGCGCGCCGCCACGTTCGTCGCCATGCGCCCGTAGTTCTTCACGCGCAGCGCCCGCGTGTCGACCAGCTGGCCGCGGCCCGCGTAGCCGGAGAGCGACGCTTCGATGGGCCCCTTCCGCAGCTCGGCCATCGCGAAGAAGTCCTTCGACGTGTCGAGGTCGGGCAGCGCTGCGAAGCCCGGCTCACCGAGGCGCCGACCATTGACGATGCCGACGTCCACGCTCACCAAATCGCGCACGAACGTCTTCGCGTGCAGCCCGAGATCCCGCTCCGACGGAAACAGGCTCTGGGACATGAACGTGCGCTCGATGAACGGCCGCGTCATGCTCGACTCGAGCACCTCGGCGAGGAACGGCACCTGGAAGAGCCCCCCGGTGAGCTCGGTCCTCACGTCCGGCGTGAAGCGCGCGATCCCGGTGACCTCGGCGTTGCGCGCGAGCGTCTGATCCGTGGCGGTCGGTCCGCCGGCCGGCAGGAGCTCCGCCTCCAGCGTCACGCGCAGCACGTCCGTGTCGTAGACAGTCCGGAGCCGCGTGCGCCGCAGCCGGAAGAGGTTCGTGTTCGTGGTCGACCCGTCGCCCCGCGCCACGACGTCGTTGGCGCCGATTCCCCGCGGAAGACCGCTGCCCCCGCCGTTCGGCGAGGCCGCGGCGTCGAACGACTGCAGCCGGTACTGCAGCTGGACATAGCCCTGCACCTTCAGGTGACGGAGCGGTCCGAGGTCCTGCTCGAGCGACGCGATGCGGGCCCGCGCATTCTCGAGCGAGGCGCGCAGCCCGGCCTCCGCGTGTGCCTCGCCCGCAGGCCCTGCGCTCGCCCCCGCGGCCGGCATCACGTCGGTCCCCGAGAACGACACCGGCCCGCCTTCCCCCCCCGCCGCCCCGGCGACAACCGGCGGAAACACGCGCGGCGGATCCGCGGCCTGCGCCGGCGACGGCTCGTTCTTCGCAGGCAACGGCGCGGGCGGCAGCAGCGCCTGCGCGCCCGCCGGCGACGCCCACAGCACGAGGAGCGCAGCGAACACGAAGGTCGGCCTGCGCACCGCGCTCACGGCTTCTGCGCGCGCTCCCACACGCGTGCTTCCCGGAAGATACGAACGAGCTCGGGATCGAGGTGCTGGTCCTTCACGCCGTACTCGAGGATGTCGACGGCGCGCTCCACGGGCACCGCCTTCTTGTACGGACGGTCACTCGCCGTCAGCGCATCGAAGATGTCCGAGATGCTCATCATCTTCGCTTGCACCGGGATCTCCTCGGCGCGCAGGCGGTTCGGGTAGCCGGTCCCGTTGAGCCGCTCGTGATGCGCGCCAGCGATCTGCGGCACGCGCCGGAGCGCCTTCCCCCACGGGATGTTCGAGAGGAACCGGAACGTGTGGGACACGTGGCTCGTGATCTCGTCGTACTCCTTCGGCGTGAGCGACCCGCGCTTGACGCTGAGGGCGACCGCCTCGTCGGCGTCGATGAGGAACTGCGTCTGCCCTCGCAGATCGAAGTACGTCTCCTTCGCCAGCAGCTCGATCTTCGCGAAATCCCCGGCGGCGAGCACCGTCGGCTCGTTCGCCGCCATGATCGTGGCGTACGACGCATCGAGCTCGGCGCGCCGCTCCTGGTATTCTCGGTCGAGCGCCTCGAGCTCGCCGCGCGGCGCTCCGCGCTCCACCGCGGTCAGCTTGCGCCGCAGCATGTCGGCCTCGAGCGAGCGCGCGATGAAGTCGAAGCGTGCCCGGATCAGCTCGACCTTCTCCTCGTACAGCTTGTTGGCCTTCACGAGGACCTTCTCGCGAACGCCGATCTTGCCGAAATCGTGGAGCAGCGAGGCGTATTCGAGCTCGCGCAGGTCCTCCCGCGAGAAGGTCGCGATCTTGTACGGACCGCTCGACTCGCTGTCGACGACCTTGGCGAGCGCCACGGTGAGGTCGGCGACGCGGCGCGAGTGACCGCTCGTCGTGGGGTCACGCGACTCGATCGCCTCGACGCTCGCCTTCACGAACCCCTCGAAGAGGTTCTGGATCTCGCTGTAGAGCATCGCGTTCTCGAGCGATGCGCCGGCCTGCGCGGCCACCATGCCGAGGAGCTCCTCGGACCGCTCGTCGAAGGGCACCACCTGCTCCTCGACGTCGTCCTTCGAGTAGAGCTTCTTCTCGGGGTCCTTCTTCTTGTTGATCAGCTGGATGACGCCGATCACCTCGTCCCGCTGCGAGATGAGCGGCACGGTCAGGATCGACTTCGTCCGGTAGCCGATCTTCTCGTCGAACCGCCGGTCGAACCCGTACGGGGCGCCCGCCGGGATCTCGTACGCGTCGGCGATGTTGATGGCCTTGCGACCGACGACGGCGCTGCCCGCGATCGATCGCGTCGAGATCCCCATCACGAACTCGCGCGAGTCGTACGCGACGGTGTCGTTCTGCGAGAGCTTGAACCGCAGCATCGGCCCGCGCGCGGCGCGGCTGGTCGGCGGCGCGTCGACGTCGACCTCGGCGCTCTCCTCCTCGACCACGTAGATGCTGCCCGCGTCGGCGCCCGTGACGAAGCGGCTCTTCTCGAGGATGACGCCGAGGAGCTTGTTGACGTCGCGCTCCGTCGTCATCGCGTGCGCGATGTTGATGAGCTCGCCGAGCTCGTAGCGATAGCGGCGCAGCCACTTGCCGCGGCTCTCGGCGCGGCCCTTCGCCTCGAGCAGCTCGAAGGCGCGGGTCACCGCGAGGAAGCACTCGTCGAGCGAGGCGTGCTCCCCGACGATGCTCGCGAGCCCGCGGTTCATCGCCTGCTGCAGGTCGACCTCCTGCGGGTAGCCCATGAGGATCAGCATCCCCGTCGACTCGGCGAACCGCGCCGTGAACGGCTTCAGCAGCTCGCGCCCGCGATCCCACACCACGGCGGGCGCGAAGATCACCATGAGGTCCTCGCGCGTGACCGCGACCAGCAGCGGGTGCGGGCGCGTCACGATCTCGGCGGCCAGCCGCGGGTCGCGGGCGAGCTGGCCGGCGAACCGGTCCAGCCTGGCGACGAGCGGAGGCGCCGCTTCGGTGATCTTCGGCGCGCTCGGCTCGGGCGCGAGCGCGCTCTGCATGTCGGTCATGAGGGGGGCCCCGTCCGCGTTCGAAGGTATCAGAACGAACGAGGCGCGGAAGGTCGCCGGAATGTCTAGACTGGGCCTCCCATGACCGTGGACCTGAGCGCCATCCGTACCGACTACGCGCGCGCCGGGCTGACCGAGGCGGACGTCGACCCCTCACCCGTCGTCCAGCTCCGCCGGTGGCTCGACGACGCCCTCGCCGCGAGCCATCCCGAGCCCACCGCGATGACCGTGGCGACCGCCACGCGGTCGGGCGAGCCGGACGCGCGCGTGGTGCTCCTCAAGGGCCTCGACGACCGGGGCCTCGTCTTCTACACGGGTCACGAGAGCCAGAAGGGCCGGGAGCTCGAGGAGAACCCGCGCGCCTGCGCGAACTTCTTCTGGGTGCTGCTCGAGCGGCAGGCGCGCGTCACGGGGGCGGTCACGAGGGCGAGCCGCGAGGAGGCGAAGGCGTACTTCGACTCGCGCCCGCGCGGGAGCCGGCTGGCAGCCTGGGCCTCGGCGCAGAGCAGCGTCATCCACGGCCGCGCGGAGCTCGAGGCCCGCTACGAGGAGGTCGCGGCGCGCTTCGGGACAGGCGGCGACATCCCGCTCCCCCCGCACTGGGGCGGCTACCGCATCGCGGTCGACAAGCTGGAGCTCTGGCAGGGCCGGCCCTCGCGCCTGCACGACCGCCTTCGCTACACGCGAACGCCCGAGGGCACGTGGCTCCTCGAGCGCCTCTCGCCGTAGCGGACGCGCTTCAGGCGGTGAGGACCAACGCGAGGATCCCGACCACCGAGAGGGCGGCCGCCCAGATCCCCGCGACCACGAGGTTCTGGGGATCCTGCGCGGGCGCCGATGCCTTCTCCTGGATGCGCGAGGAGGGCGGGTCGGCGGCGGCGGTGAACCCCTCGGCGTAGAGCGCGATGCGCGTCTCGGTGACGGGCGCCGGCGTCTCGGGAAGGGTGAGGTCATCGTCCGTCGCCGGGTGGGGGCGCTCGGTGTCGGCGTCCTCGCGCTCGTTGGCGGTGAAGGCTGCCGCGAGGAGGCGCAGGTTCTCCTGGGGTCCGACCATGAGCGTCGGCTTCTCCTCGTCGTCGAACGGGTCGCTCATGTGCGCGCTGGCCGCGGCGAGCTCGCGGACGAGATCGTGGGAGCGGCGGGTCGGCGCCTCGAGCTCGAGGATCTCCTTCTCCTCGAGCGCGGGCTCCTCGGCCCGGGCGAACGGCGGGGCGATCGGCCTGCGGATCACGGCAACCCGGGCGACCGGCAACGACTCTGCAACTGCGAACGACCTCCGCGACATGACAGCACCCTCCGGCCGGCGCTCCAGCAAGCGCGATGCCTCGGTCGTGCTCCGGGCCTTTTCGCGGCAAAGTCGCGCGACGCCCCGATCGGCCTACATGCCTTCACGGCCGTGCGCGCACGCGTAGCGTCGCCACCGTGGGGCAAAGCGCTGCTCGGCCGATGAGCGCGCGTTTCCCACGCGCGCCTACTCGCGGTCACTTCGGGTCGAGGAGCTTGGCGAGCGTCCGGAAGTCGACGTCGAGCGCCTCGGCGGTCATCACCTTGCGCCCTCCGAGCTGCTCGTACGCCCACGCCGCGTAGAGGCGCTGCACCTCGCGGAGCGGAACGACCGGGCCGCGGAACGTCGCGTTGCCAGGCGCGGTGAGGGCCGCGGTGACCGACGCCGGCAGGTCCGCGGCCCCGATCTCGGGTCCACGCGCCAGGATCACGGCCCGCTCGACGACGTGGCGCAGCTCCCGGACGTTGCCCGGCCAGTCGTGCGCGAGGAGCCGCGCCTGGGCGTCCGCCGAGAGCCGCTCGGCCGGCGAGGAGCCGTTCCGCTCGCGCGCCTCCGCGAGGAACCGCTGCACCAGTGCCGGGATGTCGGCCGTGCGATGACGCAGCGCAGGAAGCTCGATGGTGATGACGTCGAGCCGGTAGAGGAGGTCTTCGCGGAACTGGCCGTCCGCCACCCGGTCGCGCAGGTTGCGGTGCGTGGCGGCGATGATGCGGACGTCGACGTGCCGCTCCTGGTTCGAGCCGACCGGGCGCACCGTCCCGCTCTCGATGACGTGGAGCAGCTTCGCCTGGAGCGCCGGGCTCATCTCGGCGATCTCGTCGAGGAACAGCGTCCCCGTGCTCGCGTCCTGCAGCAGGCCGACGCGGCTCTGCGTGGCCCCCGTGAAGGCGCCCTTCACGTGTCCGAACAGCTCGCTCTCGAGGAGCGTCTCCGGCAAGGCGGCGCAGTTCACGGCGACGAACGGCCGTTCGGCCCGCCGGCCCTGCGCGTGGATGGCGCGGGCCACGACGCCCTTGCCGGTGCCCGTCTCGCCCAGCACGAGAACCGGCGCTGCCGCGTCCGCCACCCTCGTCACGAGATCGGCGACCGCCTGCATCGCCGGGCTCGCCACGATCAGGTTGCCGAGCCCGAAGCTTTGCCGGAGGGCGCGCCGCAGCGTCCTCGTCTCCTTCGTGAGACGCGTGCGCTCGAGCGCCTTGTCGAGGAAGAGCGCGAGCTCGCCGACCTTGAACGGCTTCGTCAGGTAGTGGAAGGCGCCCTGGCGGATCGACTCCACCGCGCTGTCGACGGCGCTGAACGCGGTCATCACGATCACCGGCAGCTCCGGGGCGACGCGCCGCGCGATGGCGAGGAGGGCGAGACCGTCGGTGCCGGGCATGCGCAGGTCGGTGACGAGCGCGTCGAACGGCTCGACGCCGAGGAGCCGCGCCGCCTCGTCGCCCGACGCCATCGCGACCGCGTCGTACCCGAGGTCCTCGAGGCCCTCGCACAGGGTCTCCGCGAGGGCGACCTGATCGTCGACCACGAGGACGCGCGGGCGAGGCGTTCCGGCGGCGCTGCTCATGAAGGCCTCGTTGCGATGGGCAGCATGACGACGGCGCGCGTGCCCCGCGGCTCACGCGGCGCGAGGGCGAGCGTACCGCCGTGATGGTGGACGATCTCGCTGGCGATGGCGAGGCCGAGCCCCGTGCCCTCGCGCTTGGTCGTGAAGAAGGGCTCGGTGGCGCGCCGCGCCGCCTCGGGGTCGATGCCGGCGCCGTCGTCCTCGACGACGAACGCGACGCGATCGCCGGCTCGCTCTACCCGGAGCGCCACGTGGTCGCCGGCCTTGCACGCCTCGCACGCGTTGAGGAGCAGGTTGACGAGGACCTGCTCGAACATCCGCGCGTCGCACGCCGGGCGCGCGAGGTCGGCCGCGAGCTCGGCGTCGAGGACGACGCCCGCCTTCGTGAAGCGGTGCTCCACGAGATCGAGCGCGGCCCTCGCCATCCCACGGGGGTCGACCTCCTCGAGGCGCGGGGTGTGGCCGCGGGCGAGCGCGAGGAAGCCGCGCACCGTGCCCTCGATCCGGTCGGCCTGCTCGGCGATGATCTCGGCGGCCCGTCGCGTGCGCTCGTCACCGCCGCTCCGCCCGAGCACCTGCTCGGCCCGCGCGACGATGACGCCGAGCGGGGTCGCGACCTCGTGCGCGATGCCGGTCGCGAGGGCGGCCATGGTCGCGAGCTTGTCGGCCTGCACGAGCCGCTCGTCGCGTTCGCGCTCGAGGGCGGTGATGGCGAGCGCGTGCGCGAGCTCGAGCCCGCGCTTCTGACGGCGCAGGGCGGCGCTGCCGAAGGCGAGCACGAGGACGCCCGCCACGGCGACGCCGAGGAGCAGGCGCCACTGCGCGCGCCGCTGGCGATCGCGGGTGGTGGCGGCGGTCGCGACCACCGCCACCTCCCATGCGCCGAGCGATCCCGCCTCCACGCGCGCGACGCCGCCGAGCGCCATGCGCGCGGGCAGCCCGAGGGCCGCCGCTTCCGGGCGGGTGAACCGCACCGAGCGGGTCGACGGCGAGACCTTCACCACGGTGTCGCCGTCGAGCGCGGGGACCTCGACGCGCGCGCCATCGGCGGCGGCGACCCAGGCGCGGGCGGCGGCGCCAGCCGAGGGCGCCCGGACGAGCACGTGGATGACGCCGGGCCGCTCGATGGCGCGGAGCGGGCCGAGCAGGCGGACCAGCGGGATGGTTGCGACGCGCTCGTCGTCGCGTCCGGCGAGCGGGAAACGGAAGGCGCCCGCGTCGTCGACCTGCGCGCGCACCCGGGACGCGCCACTCGACCGAGCGACGCGGACGTCGCCCGCCCCTTCGGCCTCCGCGCCCGCAACCACGTCCCGCGCCGCTTCCAGCGCGTCGCGCTCGGCAACCGCGAGCCGCTCCGCGAGGGCGCGGGAGAGCGCCTCCGCGAGCAGCGCCTGTTCGTCGGACAGCTCGCGGAGCGACGCGGCCTGCTCCCGCTCCTCGTCCCAGTAGGCGAGGAGCGCCACGGCGGCGACCGCGGCGAGCATCCAGAGAACGAGCACGCGGCTCTTCATTCGCAGCCGCGATCTACGCACGCGTGACGGCCGAGCGCCAGGACGGGCTGCCGATTGGATCCCGTCCAATCGGCGGTTGGAGAAAATCCAAGCGTGGGGTCCGCGAGCGAGCGCGCCGCGGCGGATCCGGCCCTGGCGCGGCCTCTGCATCACGCGGCCCGCCGATGCTTCGCCCGCGCCTCGTCGTTCCGCTCGTCCTCGCCACGCTGGTGCTGCCGCTCGCCTCGGCAGCGCAGGAGGAGGCGCCCGCCGCCAGGGCGATGAGCCTCGAGGACGCGATCGCCTACGCGCGCGACCACCAGCCGGAGGTGCGGGCTGCGCTCTCCAGGGTCGCGGCCGAGGTCGCGTCGGCGGACATCCCGCGCGCCCAGTGGATGCCGACGGTCGGCGCGACCGCGCAGATCTTCGCGATGACCGCGAACAACAGCACCGGAACGTACGTGAGCACCGGGGCGGGGTTCGACCTCCCGCGCATCGGCGGCACGCGCTCGGTGGCCGGTGGATCATGGGAGCCGCGCGCCTCCACCCTCGTCGCCGCGGGCGTTCGCCAGGAGGTGTTCGACTTCGGCCGCATCGCCGCGCAGGCCGCCGCCGCCGATGCGCGGGCCGACGTCGAGAAGCAGCGCGCGAAGGGCGTGGTCCTCGAGATGACCTACGACGTGGAGGAGGCCTACTACGCGGTGCTCGCCGCGAGGGCCGTGCTGCGCGCCGCCGAGGACGCCTTCGAGCGCGCCCGCGTGCATCGCGATCTCGCGCGCGCGGGCGTCACCTCGGGACTGCGTTCGCCCATCGAGACCACGCGGGCCGAGGCGGATCTCGCGCGCTTCGACACCCGTCGGATGCGCGCCCGGGGCAACGTGGCGATCGCGCAGGGCGTCTTCGCCGCGACGGTCGGCGTGCCCGACGCGGCTCTCGATGCCGTCGGCGCGCCGCGCACCCCGGCCGACGCGCCCGCGCTCGAGCGCGCCATCCGCGAGACCACCTCGCGCGATCCCGGGCTCCTCGAGGCGATGGCCCGGCTCCGCGCCCAGGAGGAGAGCACGCGCGCGATCGGCGCAGCCCTCCGGCCCGACGTGTACGTCAGCGGCACCATCTCCGGCCGCGCCGGTGGGTGGCCGGCCTCGGGCAACGGCGCGCTGCCCGAGGGAGACGGCTTCCTCCCGGCGGTCCCGAACTGGGACGTCGGCCTCGTCCTCTCGTGGCCCATCTTCGACGGCGTCGTTCGCGCGCGCCGCGACGCCTCGAGGGTGGCCGAGGCGGCACGGAAGGACGAGCTCGCGGTGGTCCGCCACGATCTCGCGGGCCGCGTGCGGGGCGCGTACGTGACGTTCGACGTCGCGCGCAGGGCGCTCCCGAGCCTGCAGCGCTCGGTCGAGGCCGCGCGCGCCAACTACGCGCAGGCCGACGCGCGGTTCCGCGGGGGCCTCGGCACCAGCGTCGAGCTCGCCGATGCCGAGGCGCTTCGCACCGACGCCGAGATCCAGGCGGCGCTCGGACAGTTCCAGCTCGCGCGGTCCCGCGCCGAGCTCGGTCGCACCATCGCCGAGGGGCTCTAGGATCATGCAAACCACGCCTCTCGCTCCCTCTCGCGACGGCGCGCCCACGCGCGCGCGGCCGCTCGTCCCGATCGTGATCGTCGCCGCGGTGGTCCTGCTGCTCGCGCTCGGCGCCTTCCTCGTCTTCCGGGCCGAGTCGAGGAACAACAAGGTGGCCCTGGCCGACGCGCCGAAGCCGGTGAGCGTGGTCGAGGCGCGAGGCACCACGTACCGCGCGGCGCGCACGTACGTCGCGACCATCGACCCGTGGATCTCGGCCAGCGTCGGTCCGCAGCTCGTCAGCGGCTACGTCGACACGGTGCTCGTGCGGCCCGGCGCGCTCGTCGAGAAGGGTCAGGTGCTCGCGACCCTCGACTGCAAGAGCGCGAGCGCCGCCAGCCAGGCGGTCGCGATGCAGGCGCGCGCCCTCGAGGCGCGTCAGAAGGCGGTGGCGAACGAGTCGGCGCGCGTGCAGGGGATGCTCGACGGCGGCTTCGTCTCGCCCAACGAGGCCGAGCAGAAGGAGGCGCAGAGCGCCGCCGAGGCCGCGCAGCTCCTCGCCACGCAGGCGCGCCTCGCGGGCACCTCGCTCGAGGTGAACGACTGCATCCTGCGCGCGCCCTTCCGCGGCGAGATCGCGACGCGCAGCATCGATCCCGGCGCGTTCGTCAGGCCGGGCGTCGCGATGGTCTCGGTCGTCGACCGCACCACCGTGCGCGTGACCGCCGACGCGCCCGAGATCGACTTCGACGTCATCAAGCCGGGCACGACGGTGACGATGCACGTCCTCGCGACGAGCCGGGACCTCACCGCGGCGATCGCCCGGCGCGCTCCGGCGGCCGATCCCTCGACGCGCACCGTGCACTTCGAGCTCGACGTGCCGGACCCGGAGCGCACCATGCCGGTCGGCACGACCGCCGAGCTCCACATCGAGGTCGGCACGCCGGCGCCGGTGTCGATGATCCCGCTGTCGGCGGCGCTCGTGCGGGGAACGAAGGCGTCGGTGTTCGTGATCGAGGGTGACGTCGCGCGCGCCCGCACCTTCGCGCTGAAGGGCGAGCTCGCCGGCAAGCTCTATCTCGCCCAGACGCTCGCGCCCGGCACCCGCGTGGTGACCGAGGGACGCGCGCTGCTGTCGGACGGCGACCGGGTCACGGCGACGCTCGAGCCGCCGGTGCAGCCGTGACCAGGCTCGCGCTCCGCAATCCCATCGCGATCCTCATGCTGTCGATCGCGCTCGTCGTCTTCGCGGGCGTCGTCACCCCGCGCATGGCGGTCGACACGTTCCCGGAGCTCGCGCCGCCGGTCCTCGTCATCGGCACGCTCGCGCCCGGGCTCGGCCCGAAGGACGTCGAGAAGACGCTCACGTGGCGCATCGAGAAGTACGTGAGCGCCACTCCGGGCGTCGACCACGTGGAGAGCGCGTCGCGCAACAACCTGTCCATCGTCTACGTCTGGCTGAAGTGGGGCACGGACCTCAACGCGGCGCAGACGCTCGTGCAGCAGCAGACCGCCTTCGCGATGAGCGCGGTCCCGAAGTCGCTCGGCGTCCTCCCGCCGTTCGTCCTGCAGTACGACCCGTCGAATGCGCCGGTCGTGCAGGTGGCCGTGTGGGGCGGCGGCCTCTCGGGCCCGCAGCTCTACGACTACGCGCTCAACACGATCGAGCCGCAGCTCGAGGGCATCCCGGGCGTCGCGAGCGCGTCGCTCAACGGCGGACGGCAGCGGCAGATCAACGTCATCGTCGATCCGTCGGCGGCGCAGGCGCGAGGCATCACCTCCACCGACGTCGCCGCCGCGGTCGGCCAGTCGAACGCGCTCCTCCCCTCCGGCGTGTTCCTGTCGCCGAGGTTCAGCTCGAACGTCTACACGAACAGCGTCCCCGAGCGGATCGCCACCATCGGCGAGGCCGCGGTGAAGACGCGCGGCGGCAAGGCGGTCCTCATCCGCGACGTCGCTCGCCTCGAGGACGGCGGCAGCCCCGACACGCAGACGGTCAGCATCAACGGCGAGAACGCCGTGTACCTCAACGTGCTGCGCGTTCCGGGTGGCAACACGCTCGAGATCGTCGATCAGGTGAAGAAGATCGTCGGCAGCCTCCAGGATCTCCCGCCGGGTCTCCACGTGAAGCCGATCTTCGACCAGTCGACGTTCGTGCGCACGACCTACCACGGCCTCCGGCAGGAGGTGCTCCAGGCGCTCGTGCTGATCGCGCTCGTCATCATGCTCTTCCTCCAGAGCGTGCGCGGGACGCTCATCGTCTCGGTCGCCATCCCGCTCTCCTTCGCGATCACCCTGATCGCGCTCTACGCGAGCGGTCAGACGCTGAACGCGTTCACGCTCGGCGGCCTCACGCTGGCGATGGGCCGCCTCGTCGACGACGCCGTGGTGGTGCTCGAGTCGATCCACCGGCACCAGCGGCTCGGGATGAGCGCCTCCGAGGCGGCGCTCGAGGGGACGCAGGCGGTGGCGCTGCCGGTGCTCGCCTCGACGTTGACGACCATGGCGGTGCTCCTGCCGGTCCTCCTCCTCGCCGGCCTCGCGAAGAAGCTGTTCGCGCCGCTCGCCCTCACCGTGGCGGTGGCGATGATCGCCTCGTACTTCGTCAGCGTGTGCGTCACCCCGGTGGCGTGCCGGTTCTTCCTGGGTCACGCGGAGCACGGGCGCTTCGGCAAGCGCGTCGAGGCGGTCATCGACGGGATCGCCGAGCGCTACGCGGCGCTGCTGCGGAACGTCCTGCCTTACCGGTTCGTGGTCATCGGCGCCTGCGCGGTCCTGACCGCAGGGGCGGCGTGGGCGGCGGGCCGGCTCCCGAGCACGTTCTTCCCCGAGATCGACGAGTCGATGGAGCGCGTCTACGTGCGGCTCGCCCCCGGCGTGTCGCTCGAGGACTCGTCGCGCAAGATGCAGGAGATGGGCAAGACGCTCGCCGCCGAGCTGCCCGCAGGAAGCGTCGAGGTCGTGCTGACCAACGTCGGATCACCCAACAACGCGCGGTCGGCGATGACGAGCCCCAACAGCGGCCCGCACATGGGGTTCATCCGCCTGGCGCTCGTCGATGCCGAGAAGCGGAAGCTCTCGCAGCGCGAGATCGCCGACGAATCGCGGCGGATCCTGACGAAGCACTATCCGGGCGTCGAGCTCCTGCAGTGGCCGGGCGGCCTCGTGGCGAGCGTCTTCTCGAACGGGTACATCGCGCCGCTCGTCGTCGAGGTGCGCGGAGACAACCTGGCCGAGCTGATGGAGCACGCCCGCGCCGTCGCCGAGGTCACGCGGTCGGTGCCCGGGGTACGCGACGTCCAGATCTCCATGCAGAACGACTATCCGGAGGTCCGCGTCGACACCGCGCGCGACGAGGCGAACCTGGTCGGCGTGAGCGCCCGCATGGCGGCGCAGACCACCCTCGAGGCGACGCTCGGCAACATCAACGCGCCGAGCGTCTGGATCGATCCCGCGAACGGCCAGTCGTACTACGTCGTCACCTCGTACGACGGCGCGAAGGTCGCCGAGCCCGACTCGCTCGCGCAGATCCCGGCGCGCGTCAGCGAGGACGGTAAGGCGGTCTCGCTCGGCGCCTACGGCAACGTGCGCCGGTCGGTCGGGCCCATCGCGGTCGAGCGCAACCAGCTGCAGCGCGCCGCGCACGTGTACGCCCAGACCGAGGGCCGGGACATCGGCAGCGCCGCCGAGGAGCTCGAGCGCCGCCTCCACGAGAGCCCGCGTACGCACGGGATCGACTGGAGCTTCGTAGGTCAGGTGCAGCTGATGCGCACCACCTTCTCGGGCCTCGGCCTCGCGATCGGTCTCGCGGTCATGGTGGTCTTCATGATCATGGCCGCGCAGTTCAAGTCGGTGCGCCTGCCGTTCGTCATGCTGTTCACGATCCCGGTGTCGCTGGTCGGCATCGTGACGGCGCTCGTCCTCGCCGGTCAGGGCTTCTCGATCACGGCGCTCATGGGCATCCTCATGGTGGTCGGCATCGCGGTGTCGAACGGCATCCTCCTCGTCGACGACGCCACCCGGCGGTTCGCGGAGGGCGCGGACAAGCTCGAGGCCATCATCGCCGCGGCCCGCTCCCGCTTCGTCCCGATCGCGATGACGAGCCTCGCCACCGTCATCGGCCTCGTGCCGACCGCCATGGGTCTCGAGAAGGGGACGGAGGCGAACCAGCCGCTCGCCCTGGCCGTCGTGGGCGGGCTCACGTCGTCGACCGCGCTGTCGCTCTTCCTCGTGCCGGTGATGTTCCTCTTCTTCGCGAGGCGGCCGCCGACCGAGGCGTGAGCGTCAATCGTCGGCGGGGCTGGCGAGCTTGCGCGACCACACGATGGCGTCCTTGCGCTCGCCGCCGACCGTCACGTGGTTCTCGAGGAGGCCGGTGCGCCGGAAGCCGTTGAACACGAAGGCGGTGGCCAGCGCGACGTCGTCGCTGGGGGCCATGGCGAAGCAGCTCACGACGCCCTCGGACAGCAGCTTCTCGCAGAGCGCGCGCAGGGCGGCGACGGTCGCGAGGCGCTCGGGCTCGGTCTTCGGGCCCGTGAGCAGCTCGACGAATGCGTTGCCGAAGCAGGACTGAGACTCGGTCGACGCGACGAGCTCGAAGCCGCCGCGGCTCGTGAGCTGGAAGAATCGCCGCTCCACGTCGCGGCCGAACGCCTCGAACGCGGTGAGCGCCCGGCCCGTCTTCATGGCCTTCTCGATGGCCTTCTTGATCGGTGCGTCCGTCTCCTTGACGACCGTGATCCTGGTCGGCGGCAGCGCCTTCTCGAGCAGCTCCTTGGCCTGCTTCTTCGCCTGGACGAGCGTCTTCTCCGCGAAGTCCTGCGCGGCGGAAGGAGTGCCGGACGACATGTCGTCGTCGTCGTCATCGATCGTGACGGGCGCGGGGCCCTGGGCTGCGCCGCGGACCGAGCAGCCGAGGATGAACGCGTCGCTTCGCTTGTAGAAGCCGGCGATGTTCGCCTCCTTCGCGAAGCCGAGCTTCATCCAGGTGCTCACCTCGTCCCGCTCGACGAGCGTGTAGACCTTCTCGATCCCCTCGCGCTCGGCGAGGCGGAGGACGAAGAGACGCTTCGCGTGGCTCGGGCCGGCGCGGAAGTCGACGACGCGCATCGTCTTCGCCCGCCGGTTCAGGAGGAGGCAGAGCGACACCGCGTCGTTCTGCACGAACATCTCCTCGACGCCCCGCTTCGAGGCGGGCGGCGGCGCGCTGCTCGGCGCTCCGACGCGCAGCTTCCGGGCGCCGTGGCGCTCACGATCCGACGACCCCGATGACGACCAAGCTTTCGCGACCATGGTGATGCTCCCCCCGCCCCGGCGGCCTGCATGGCTCGCATCTCTGCAGCCGTGCAAGGCGACGGGGTCCGTCTTTCAACGTTGGAAGCTCGGCTATAAAGTCGAGCTGCCCCGGGCGGTCAACCGACTTCCACTCCTGAAAGGCGCGCCGCGTCCGATCGTGCAGATCTGCGATGCCTGGCGCTGACGCTACGCGTCAGTCTTTCCGGAGCGCATCGATCTCGGACGCCGGGACGCCGAGCCGGGCGAGCGCCTCGGGCATCCGGTCCTTGTTCACCGACACGAGCGTGGGCATGCCCCCGGAGAGCCCGAGCACCTCGAGGAAGTTGATGCCGCTGTCGAAGGGCGCCGCGAAGGTGAGGGTGTCGCCGTCGAGCAGGAGGGCCATGGACGCGCGCTCCTGACCGAGGAGGAGCAGCATCGTCTTGTCGTACCGCTTCTGGCTGCCCGTCACGTCGAGGAATGCGACCGACGAGCAGGCGCTGATCGGAGGCTTGTGGATGACGATCTTCCGGTACCCGCGGGCGAGCTCCGAGGTCGTCTTCTCGACCGCGTCGAGCTCGGCGCCCGCGGCATCGATGTCGTGCCAGAGCGCGTCGTCGCCGAGGCCGCTCGACAGGTGTCGGACCACGAGGCCGAGGAGCGCGAGGTCACGCCCGCGGGCCCGGATCGCGCGGTCGAACCTGCGTGCCGTGGGGGAGGGGACGCCCAGGCGCGTGTCGATGGCGCGCGCGTCGTCGTCGGCGCCGGGATACGGCTCGACCCCGCCGCGCATCCACTTGGCGGCGCTGCACAGGCCGTCGAAATCGGTGTGGCAGACGATGGTGTCGACCTTGCCGACGCGCGCGCAGAGCTCCTCGGTCACCATCTCGGGGCACGCGCCGTGCTGCGCCTTCGTGGCGAGCACGAAGCGCGGATCTTTCATGTATTCTGCATGAAGAGCGTGGTCGTGGTGGTCGACCCAGGCGGCGAGGCGGCTGCCGAGCCCCTCGATGAAGGGCTTCGTGATCTTCTCGAAGCCGCCGCCCGACGCCTCGGAGGCGAACGCGACGTCCACGACGACGACGCGGCGCGTGAGGCTGCTCGCCTTGGGCAGCTTGCGTGGAGTGGCGAAGGCGAGCTCGGGACGGATCATCGAGGAGCGCGCTACTCTAGTCGGAAACACGAGCCCCTGGAGCGCGAGCGCATGCAATTCGACGAGCACGGCCTCCTCCCGGTGGTGGCCCAGGACCACCTGACCGGCGAGATCCGGATGGTCGCCCACGCGAACGCCCGCGCCGTCGAGCTGACCCTCGCCACCGGCCGCGCCACCTTCTGGAGCCGCTCGCGACGCGAGCTGTGGGAGAAGGGGCTCACCAGCGGCAACGGCATGAGCGTGCAGGCGGTGCTCGTCGACTGCGACGCCGACTGCCTCGTCTACCTCGTGACGCCGCAGGGGCCGAGCTGCCACACCGGGACGCCTTCATGCTTCTTCCGGCGCGCCTCGCTCGCGGGCGGCGAGGTCACCGTCAGCGACGAGGCGGTGCCTGCGCCGACCATGCTCGCGCGGCTCGAGTCGGTGCTCGAGGAGCGGCGCGGGGCCT
Source organism: Labilithrix sp. (assembly GCA_028287035.1). The sequence continues at coordinate 62,010 of JAQBQL010000100.1, forward strand.
CGGCGGCGCGTAGCTACACGAAGAGCCTCTACGAAGGCGGCGCCGCGAAGATCGGGGCCAAGCTGCGCGAGGAGGCCGGTGAGCTCGCGGAGGCGCTCGCGGGGGAGAGCGACGAGCGCGTCGCATCGGAGGCCGCCGACGTGCTCTTCCACGTCATGGTGGGGCTACGGTCGCGCGGGGTCGCGTTCGCGCGTGTGCTCGAGGAGCTCGAACGGCGGAGCGGGACGAGCGGTCACGACGAGAAGCGCTCGCGTCCTGCCGCAGGATGATAAGCTCGCCGACCTCATGGGACAGAATGTGCTCGTCTTCGAGAGCGACCCGACCTTCGCCGCCGACCTGCGCGATCAGCTGACGGGGCTGGGCCACAACGTCCAGGTCGTCGACGACGGCAACGCGGGCCTCCAGCAGGCGACGACGTCCCGGCCGGACCTCATCCTGCTGTCGATCGAGCTGCCGCGGATGAACGGCTTCTCGGTCTGCAACAAGCTGAAGAAGGACGCGTCCCTCAAGGACGTGCCGCTCATCATCCTGTCGAGCGAGTCGAGCGACGAGACGTTCGAGCAGCACCGCAAGCTCCGCACGCGCGCCGAGGACTACATCCACAAGCCGATCAGCTTCGGCGACCTGCTCGCGCGCATCGAGCCGTTCGTGCAGCTCACGGGCGGCGCCGATGCCGACGATCACCCGACCGGCCATCCCCCGGCGCACGCGGCGGAGCCGACCCCGGAGCGCGTCGCCGAGACCGACGAAGGCGACATCCTCATCGAGGAGATGACGTCGCAGCCGCCGCGGGGCTCGGTGCGCGCGCCCGTGGACGGCGACGATGGCGGCGGCGCGCACGCCTCCCTCGAGGCCGCGCTCCGTCAGGCGAGCGAGGCCCCGGTGCCGCGCGTCAGCGAGCGTCCGGCCAGCGACGGGCGGCTGGAGCGCGAGCTCGAGGCCGCGCACGACCGCATCCGCGAGCTCGAGTCCGCCGCCCTTGCCGCCCAGGCGCAGGCGAGCGCCGGCCCCGACCCGGAGGATCTCGAGCGCCTCCAGAAGGAGAACGAGGAGCTGCGCGCGCGCCTCGCTGCGTCGGCGTCGAGCAGCAAGGGCGCGGTGTCGAGCCGCGAGTTCCTCGATCTGCGCGAGGCGCTCAACAAGAAGGACAAGGAGATCCTGTCGCTCCGCGAAGGCCTCTCCAAGAAGGACAAGGAGATCGTCGACGTTCGCGACCGCTCCCTCGCCTTCGAGCGCCTGAAGGCGGATCTCGACGACAAGGTGCTCGAGCAAGAGCGCGAGCTCGCCGAGCGCGGCGAGCGCATCGACTCCCTCACCGCCGACAAGGACCAGGCGAAGAAGGCGGGCGACGATTTCAAGCGCCGCGCCGAGCGCGCGCAGGCCGACGCCGAGGCCGCCCGCAAGGAGCTCGAGGCGGCGCGCGACCGCCAGAGCCAGGAGCTCGCGGCGCGCGAGGCCGAGAAGACGCAGGCCGCCGAGCAGCACGCCGCGGCGCTCGAGGCCGCAGAGACCGCGAAGAACGTGGCGCTCGCCGAGGCCGAGGCTGCGCTGGCCACCGCGCTCGAGCAGGCCGAGCAGCGCCGCCGCGAGGAGCTCGCCCGGGCGAACGCCGAGCACCAGCAGGCGCTCGAGGCGGCGCAGCAGGCCGCCGAGGACACCCGCGCGACGGCCCTCGCCGAGCAGGCACGCACGCTCGCCGGCGAGCACGAGACGAAGGTGAGCTCGCTTCATCGCCACCACCAGGAGGAGATGCAGCGCGCCCGGGCCGAGCACGAGCAGGCGCTCGAGACCCTGAGGTCCGAGCATGCCGCCGCGATCGCGCAGGCCGCCGGTGCCCACGAGGCGGCGCAGGCCGAGGCCGCGGCCGCTCACGTCGCGGCGCTCGCCGCCCTCCGCAACGAGCTCGAGGCCGATCGCGACGCGAGGGTGTCCGACGCGGAGGCCGCGGGGGCGCGTGCGCTCCAGGCGGCCCGTGCCGAGGCCGCGGAGCTCGTCGCCGCCGCCCAGGCCGACACCGCCGAGCAGCTGGCCACGGCGCAAGCCGAGTCGGCAGCACGGCTC
>JAQBQL010000112.1 GCA_028287035.1 Labilithrix sp.
CTCCGTACCTCGCCGGCGCCGCGGTGCTCGGTCTCGGCCTGGTCGGCGCGCTCGCGCTCGCGCTCCGCCGGCACGATGACGGACCGAAGCAGGTCTCCTCCGCCACCGCGGCGCCCGCCGCCGACGCCGCCCCGCCTCCTTCGGCGTCGACGACCGCGATCGTGCCGGGCGCCTGTCCCGCCGGCATGGTCTTCGTGCCGGGCGGCGAGTTCTTCATGGGCTCGGACGAGAAGGATGCCGACCCCTCCGAGACGCCGCCGCACAAGGTGAAGCTCTCCCCGTACTGCATCGACGTCACCGAGGTGACGGTTGCAGAATACAAGGCGTGCTCGGACCAGGGCCGCTGCCGCCGCGCCGGCAAGGAGAACGTCTGGCCCGGCATCACATCCGCGCAAAGAAAGATCTACGATCCGCTCTGCAACATCAACGACGCTGCGGGACGCGCGATGCACCCCATCAACTGCGTCGACTGGGCCCAGGCGCGCGAGGCCTGCGACGCGCGGGGCGCCCGGCTTCCGACCGAGGCCGAGTGGGAGTTCGCGGCGCGTGGCTCGGACGGTCGCGTCTACCCGTGGGGTGACGAGCCGCCGGGCGCCGACCTCCTCAACGCCTGCGGGAAGGAGTGCGTCGCCTGGATGAAGAAGCACCCCGATCCGCTCGCCCCGCCGAAGCTCATGTACGAGCAGGACGACGGCTACGCGAACACCGCGCCGGTCGGCAGCTTCCCGCGCGGCAAGTCGCGCTGGGGTCTTGCCGACGTGGTCGGCAACGTGTGGGAGTGGGTCGCCGATTACTACGCGGCCTACGACGCGGCCGCGGTCGCGGACCCCAGCGGTCCGTCGGCCGGCACCGGGCGCGTCCTGCGCGGCGGAGCCTGGAACGGCGCCGAGCCGTCCTGGGTGCGTCCCTCGTTCCGCTTTCACGGCGCGCCGGACGCCCGCAGCTACGGGTTCGGCTTCCGCTGCGCGGCGAACGCGCCGAAACCGGGGAGCCCGGCGCCCTGAAACCTCGCGCCGGGGACGTGCGTAGAGCCTTTTGGTAGGCTCGTGATCGCCCGATGACCCTTCCCGATCCGCTCGCCCTCGTCGGCACGACCGTCGCGGAGAAGTACGACATCGAGGCCGTCGTCGGCGAGGGCGGCTTCGCCGTCGTGTATCGCGCGACCCACCGGGTGTGGCAGCGCGCCGTCGCCATCAAGGTGTTCCGTGCGCTCGGGGACCTTCCCGCCGACCGCCGCGACATGCTGGTGAAGGCCTTCATCCAGGAGGGCGCGCTGCTCGCCGAGCTCTCCGAGCGGTCCGCGGCCATCTGTCAGGCGCGCGACGTCGGCATGCTCCGCACCCACGACGGCCGCGAGATGCCGTACATGGTGCTCGAGTGGCTCGAGGGGCGCTCGCTCGAGCAGGTGATCGAGGACGAGGCCGCCGTTCGCGCTCCGGCCCGCACCGCCGGCGAGGCGCTGCACATCCTCGAGCCCGCCGCGCTCGCCCTGGCGCTCGCACACCGCAAGGGCATCGCCCATCGCGACGTGAAGCCCGCGAACATCTTCGTGCTCGGCGATCCGCGCGGTGACTACACGGTGAAGCTGCTCGACTTCGGCATCGCGAAGGTCGTGCAGGACATGCGGCGCGAGGCCGGTGACTTCCAGAAGACGCAAGGGGTCGTCTCCTCGTTCACGCCGGCGTACGGGGCGCCCGAGCAGTTCTCGCGGACGCACGGCGCGACCGGACCGTGGACCGACGTGTTCGCCCTCGGCCTGATCTTCACCGAGCTCATGACACAAGACGCGCCGCTCCGGGGCGACGACCTCACGCAGCTCGCGTTCTGCTCGATGGACCCGGAGCGTCGGCCCACCCCGCGCACGTATGGCGTCGCGATCCCCGATGCGCTCGAGGCCGTGCTCCTGCGGGCGGTGGCGGTCGCGCCCGACGAGCGCTTCCGCGGAGCCGGCGAGCTGTGGGACGCGCTCCGCGGCGCGCTCGCGATGGAGCCGATGCGCTCGTTCGCCCTCACCGACTCGAGCCGCAGCCTTCGCGGTGACGGCGTGCTCTCGGCGCTGGCGCGCGAGTCGAGCCCGTCGATCTCGAGCTCGGCCGCCGCGGCGGTCCCGCTCCTCGTCCCGCCCCCCGCCGACCTTCCGCGCGCGCGGAGCACCTTCGGCCTCTTCGCCGGCCTCGGCGCGGGCGTGATCGCCCTCGCGGGACTGCTCGCCGGAGGGGTGTACGTCTTCGCCCTCCGCGGCAAGGACCCGGTGCTCGCGACGCCGATTGCGAGCGCGGCGACCCCCGTGGCGAGCGCGCCGCCTCCGCTCACGGGGCCGGCATGCCCGCCCGGCATGATCCTCGTGAAGAACGGGAAGTTCTTCATGGGCTCCGACGACAAGGCCGACGAGGCGAACGAACGCCCCGCGCACCAGGTCACGCTGGCGAGCTTCTGCATCGACCGGACCGAGGTCACGGTGGCTCAGTACAAGGCGTGCAGCGACAAGGGCGAGTGCAAGCGCGCCCCGCGCGACAACGACTGGCCCGGGATCACCGCCCGCGAGCGCAAGATCTACGACCCGCTCTGCAACGCGCGCGATCCCGAAGGCAAGGCCACGTACCCGATCAACTGCATCGACTGGGAGCTGTCTGGCGCCTACTGCGCCGCGCAGGGCGGCCGCTTGCCTACCGAGGCCGAGTGGGAGTTCGCGACGCGCGGCTCGGACGGGCGCCGCTTCCCGTGGGGCGACGACCGGCCGACCGGCGGTCACCTCAACGCGTGCGGGAAGGAATGCGTCGCGTGGGGGAAGAAGAACAACGAGGAGGTCACCGCGATGTATGCCGCGGACGACGGCTTCGCGACGACCGCGCCGGTCGGCAGCTTCCCCGCGGGCAGCTCGCCCTTCGGCCTCGTCGACGTCGTCGGCAACGTGTGGGAGTGGGCGAGCGACTGGTATGCGCCCTACACCGACGCGGCGCAGACGAACCCGATCGGCGCGGCGACCGGCACCGAGCGCGTGCTCCGCGGCGGGGCGTGGAACGGCGGCGACGTCGCGTGGGTGCGCCCCACCTACCGCTTCAAGACGCCGCCCGGGCTGCGCAGCCACGGCATCGGGTTCCGCTGCGCGAAGGACGCGAAGTAGAGCGCGTCAGGGAAGGACCGTGAGCTCGCGCACCGCGCGAAGGCTCGCGCCCTCCATGAGCGCCTCGAACACGACGTCGTAGTTGCCGGGCTTCGGCGCGGCGATGGACGTGTGGAAGGTGTGGACGGCGCCGGCCGCGGCGAGCGGGATCTTCACCCCGTTGACGGTGTCGCTGTGCTCGTACAGCGTGAGGTGTACGTCCTGGATGCGGGCGGTCGCGCCGAGCGTCCCGGGCATCACGCGCAAGGTGAGATCGACGCGCGCACCGGCGCGCGCCGGGGGGAGCGCGGTGAAGAGGACGCGGGGCCGGCCGGTCGGCGCGCCGCCGTCCGCCGTCCAGAGCTTCAGCTCGTCGTCGTACTGATCGAGCAGGAGCGCCGCCGAGTGATCCGTCGGGTCGAGCTGCGTCGCGTCGCGCGCGAGATCGTGAGCGCCGCCGAGGTCGCCGCCGTTCTGGGCGACCATCGCGCGGGTCACGAGCTCCATCGATGCCGTCGAGCGGAGCTGCAGGAGATCGAGATCGTCGGGCCAGCGCTTCAGCCCGGCGACGACGAGGTCGCGGACGCAGTCCCCGGGAGGCGTCACGTAACGGCTGTCGGCAAGGGCGGCGCGGGTCTTCGCGACGTAGCGATCGTGAACGGCGTCGGCGTGCTTCTCGAGCTGCTGCGAGCCGAGGACGGCGAGCGCGGCGCCGAGCAAAAAGGCGAGCAGCACGAACGCCCAGGGCCGTCGCTTCGCCGGGGCTGGCGCGCCCGGGAAGCTTCGCGACGTCGGGTCTTCCGGGGGCGGCAACGGCAGCGCGGAGGGCGGCGCGCTCTGGAGGCGCACCGTCGCGCCGGGGCCGAGGGGCAGCACACGAGGGGCGGCGAGGGCCGAGGCGTCGTCGAGCGTCGGCTCGAGCGCGCCGCCGCGCGTGCTGTCCGCGTGGGCGAGCCGCGCCACCACGCCGACCTCGGAGAACGCGAGGTTCGCCTCGCGCGCCGCCTGCGCGAGCTGCTGCCCGAACACGCGCCCGTTCGCGGCGCGCTGCGCGGGATCCTTCGCGAGGTTGTCCATCACGACCTTCGCCACCGCGGGCGGGATGTCCCTCGCGCGTGGCCACGAGGTGAGCGGCGGCGGAGCCTCGTGGATGTGCTTGATGAGGAGCCCGACGGGCTCGGCATCGAAGGGCGTCCGTCCGGCGAGCAGCTGGTAGACGATGACCGCGAGCGAGTAGACGTCGCCCGCCGGGCCGACGGTCGTGCCCTGCGCGCCCTCCGGCGAGATGTACCGCGCGGTGCCGAACACGAGGCCGGCCGCGGTCTGCATCGACTGCTCGACGGTCGCGACCTTGGCGATGCCGAAGTCGAGCACCTTCACGTAGTCGCTCGTCTCGCCGCGCCGCACGAGCATGACGTTCTCGGGCTTGAGGTCGCGGTGCACGACCCCGCGCGCGTGCGCCTCGCCGATGGCGTCGCAGATCTGGAGGGCGATCGCGATGGCGCGGCCCGGCGCGAGCGACCCGCCGGCCTCGGCGAGCGCGGCGCCCAGCGAGAGCCCGTCGAGGAACTCCATGACGATGAAGAGCGCCTTGTCGGGCAGCTGCCCCGCCAGGTAGACCTCGACGACGTGCGGGTGCTGCAGGCGGCTCGCGATCTTGGCCTCGCGGTTGAAGCGCTGCACGAGCTGCGTGTTCCCGGACAGCTCGCGGTGCAGGATCTTCACCGCGACGTCGCGGTCGATCCCGCGCTGGTGCGCGCGGTAGACGCGGCCCATGGCGCCCACTCCGGCGACGGCGCGGATCTCGATGTCGTCCGAGACGATCGTGCCTATGTACGGGTCCGTCTCGGGCGAGCCGTCGTCGTGGATCTCGAGCGGGCTGCCGTCCCTCGGGCAGAACAGGGCGTCGCTCGTGTAGAGCGCGCCGCAGCGCGGGCACTTGCGCTCGCCGGAGCGGCCGTTCGTCTCCGGGCGATGAGCGACGTTCGCCACCGCCCGATCCTAGCTCAACGCTGTCCGGGCCGATCCAGGCACTCGGGCCCCTCGTGCCTCACGTCGTTCACGTAGGACGACACGGGCAGCACGACGAGCGGCAGGGGCGACGGCGCGTCGAGGAGCGCGCGGGCCTCGTCCGGATCTCCGGTGAGCCACCGCTCGCGCGCCTGTTCGTCGAGGACGAGAGGCATGCGGTCGTGCACCGCGGCGAGCGCGCCGCGCGAGGCGGTGGTCACGACCGCGCAGGTCTCGAGCCGCTCGCCCTCCGGCGTCTTCCACGAGTCCCAGAGGCCGGCGATCGCGAAGGGGCGAGCGTTGGGCAGCCGGACCGCGTGCGCCTGGCGGTGCTTCTTCTCGCCGCTCCACTCGTAGAAGCCGTCGACCACCACGAGGCAGCGCTTCGACTTGAAGGCAGCCCGGTACGCCGGCGACGTCGGGACGGTCTCGGCCCGCGCCTGCAGGAAGCGACTGCCGACCTTCGGGTCCTTGCTCCACCACGGCACGAGCCCCCAGCGGACGAGCGAGAGCTCGGGCCGCGCCGCATCGTCCTTCGACGGACGCACGATGGCCATGTCCTGCGTGGGGGCCACGTTGAAGCGCGGCGCGGGGAAGGGGACCGGCGCCACACCGAACATCTCCACGATGTCCTCGACCGACGACGTCAGGATGGCGCGTCCACACATGAGGCCAACCCTAGCTCGGATCCCGCGCTGGATCCTGTGCGCCACGCGGGCCGCGAGCCCGGGCGTTGCTGAGGTCGGCCCCATGGCGGAGCGGTCGTCACGCGTACTGGTTTCGCCAGCCTCCGCGCGTCCAGCGCAGCCAGAAGATCACGCCGCCGAGCGTGGTCTCACCGAGGAAGCCGATCCATCCGCCGAGCGCTCCCAGGCCGAGGCCGCGGCCCAGGAACCACGCCGCGGTCGGGACGCACGCCCAGATGATCACGATGCCCAGGATGGCCACCATGCGCACGTCCTTCGCGCCGCGCAGCGAGCCGCGGAGCACGATGCTCACCGCGTCGAGCACCTGGAAGAGCGCCGCCATGAGGAGGAGGTTCCTCGTCACGTGGACGACCTCGGGGTCGCTCGCGAAGAAGCGCGCGAGCGGGCCGCCGAGGAGCGCGAAGCCGAGCCCGCACAGCGCCATGAACGAGACCGCGATGGCGAGCGCGCTCTTCACGACCGCGTCGGCCCGGGCGAGCAGCCTCGCACCCAGCGCGTGACCGACCATCACGCTCGCCGCCTCCGCCACGGCGACGCCGGGGAGGAAGGAGACGCGCATGATGGCGAGCGCGATCTGGTGGCCCGCGATCTGGGCGCCGCCGATCGTGCCGAGCACCGCGGTGAAGGCAGTGAAGGCGAGCATCTCGACGCCCCACTGGATGCCCGAGGGAAGCCCGAGGTCGAGCACCTCGCGCATCGCCCGCGACAGCGTGGGTCGTGCGGCGATCTCGGCGGCCGGCAAGGCGGCCAGCGCCTTCCTTTCGGACCGCACCAGCAGCAGCCCGAGCGCGAGCATCTCGAGCAGCTCGGTGGCCGCGGTGGCCATCCCGCCGCCGCGGACGCCGAGCGCCGGCAGCCCGAGATGCCCGTAGATGAGGCACCAGGCGAAGAGGGCGTTGAAGACGTTGCCGGTGATCCCCGCGATCATCGGCGTCCGCGAGTCGCTGATCGCCTGCCGGTGCTGAACGAACGCGGTCAGCGCGCATGCCATCGGCGCGCCGAGCGTCACCGCCGCGAGGAAGTCGCGCGCGTACGGGATGATGGCGGGGTCGGTGCCGAGGAGACGCAGCGCCGGGCTCACGTCGCGGCAGGCGACGAGGATGACGACGCCGAAGAGGAAGCTCATGACCGCGCCGGCGCGCGCGTACACGAACCCGTCGATGCCGCGGCCCTCGCCGACCGCATGCGCGGTGCGCACCTTCACGCCGCGCATCGTGCCGTACACGACCGAGTACCCGAGGAACATGAGCGTCGTGGCGATGCCCACGCCCCCCAGCGCCTCGGAGCCGATCCCCGAGACGAGCTTCGTGTCGACGAGACCCATCGCGGTCTCGCCCAGCATCGCGGCCGCGATCGGCCACGCGAGCGCGAAGAGCGCGCGGGTGGGCGCGTCCTTCGAGGGAACCAGTTGCTCCTGCTTCGTGGCTTCGGGTCGCTCCTCGAGGGCGCGCGCAAGCGCCTCCTCGTGAGCGACCTCTCGTTTCCGTCGTCGCGCAGGTGCTTTTTCCAGCACCGATCCAGGCCCATTCATGACACGTGTCTCCGCGGGCTCCCCCTTCGTGGTCGGACGCGCCAGCGTCCGGGGGAACCGGGAAACGACGGCAGGCGCGGGTCTAGCGGATGGGATCCTTCTTCATCGGGCGACGCTCGCTGTAGACGCGACCGACAGGCGCGGAGGCCTGCTGGATCGCGCACGGGCGGGTGCCGAGGAAGAGGGGGAACGCCATCACGCGAGCACGATGACAGGAGAACCCGTCATCGTCAAACGCCCGCGCTGCGTACGAAGCGGTAGATGCTCGCCGGCTTCGACGCCGTCGCGCGCTTGCCCCGCGCGGTCTCGATGAGCCCATCCTCGATCATCCGCAGGAATTTCTTGCGGAAGTTGCCGGGGTCGAGCGTCGCGCCGCCGACCGTCTCGTGGACGGCCCGGAGCTCCTGGATCGTGAACGTCTCCGGGACCAGCTCGAACGCGATGGTGCTGCGGTCGAGGTCGGCGCGCGCCCGCGCGAGCGCGGCGGCGAGGATCTCGGCGTGGTCGAAGGCGAGCGACTCCTCGTTGGGCAGCTCGGCGACGGAGAACCAGCGCGTGCTCGCCGCGTCGCCCCCCGCGCGGATCAGCGGCACCAGGGTCGGACGCACGAGCGCGTAGTACGCGACGCTGATGACGCGCATGCGCGGATCGCGACCCGGCTTGCCGAACGTGCGCACCTGTTCGAGGAAGATGCGACCGCCGCGCTCGGCGGAGAGGCCCGTCTCTTCTTCGAGCTCACGGAGCGCCGCTGCGTCGAGGTCCTCGCCCTGGTTCTTGCGGTCGTCGCTCACGCGTACGAACCCGCCGGGGAGGGCCCACCGGTCCTTGAACGGATGATCGCCGCGCTGGACGAGGAGCACCCGGAGATCCCGATCCTGCACGGTGAGGATCACGAGATCGACGGTGATCGAGGGGCGAGGGAAGTCCGCCGGCGTGTACTTGTCGAGGAAGCGCTCCTCTTCGGGGTCTCGTTCGCGCGGCTTCGCCTTGCTCTTCGCCGCAAGCTTCATCGACGCGCGCACCTTACCCCGCGCCGCGCAGGCTGCGCTAGTCTCGCGCCGCCCATGCGCCCCGGCTCCACGCACCGATCTCTCGCGCGCCGCGCCATGGGCTGCGTCGCGGTGAGCGTCGGTGCCTGCGTCGTGCTGCACGGCGGCATGGCGCGAGCACAGGAGCGGCCGCGCGCGCGCCTCACGTATTCGCCGTCGCCCGACGTCGCCGACTGCCCGAGCGAGCGCGAGGTGCGCGATGCGGTCGCGGCGCGCCTCGGGTACGACGCGTTCGATGCGACGCAGCAGGACGCCGCCGCGACGCGCGACGTCATGCGCGAGGTCGTGATCACGGTGAAGCGCAGAGGCGTGGGCATCGTGGGCTCGTTCGAGCTCCGCGGTCCTCGTCCCGGTCAGCGCGAGCTCGCGTCGGAAGCGGGCGACTGCCGCGGCGTCGTCGACACGTTCGTGGTCGCGATCGCCGTCGCCGTCGATCCCTCGAGCCTCACGCGGCCCATCGCGGAGCCGCCGCCCGCTGCCCCCGTCCCGGTTCCGGCGCCGCCGCCCGCGCCGCCCTCGCCCGAGCCTCCTCCGCCCGCCGCAGCGCCTCCCCCGTGGCGCGTCAGCGCCGGTCCCGTGGTGCTCTTCGGCGAGCTGCCCGCGGCGGCGCCCGGGATCACGGTCATGGTCGGGCGGCGCTTCGGTTGGCTGTCGGCGAATGTCGAGGGGCTCGCGACGCTCGACGTGTCGGCGACGCGCGCGGCGCTCGGCACGGTGCACGCATCGCTTCTCGGCGCGGCGATCGCTCCGTGCGTCCACCTCGATCCCTTCTTCGCGTGCGGAGCGCTGACGCTCGGCGCCCTCCGTGGCGAGGGCGAGGGCGTGACGGGCATCCGGCCGCTCCACGGCAGCGAGGCCTACGCGGCGGCGAGCGCGCGCGCCGGGGCCGAGCTCCCGCTGACGCGCGCGTTGTGGCTCCGGGCCGAGGCGGCGGCGGTCGTGCCGATCACGCGGATCGGTCTGCAGCTCGCGTCGCAGGACGTGTGGCGCACGTCGCCCGTGGCGGCGCGGGTGGGCGCGTCGCTCGGAGTTTCTTTCTGAGCGAGTGATGGAAGCGCCCGAGGCCCCCAAAGAGGACGTGACGGTCGACTTCCAGGCCGTCTACCGCCGCGAGGTCAGCTACGTCATCCATAGCCTGCGCCGGCTCGGCGTTCGTGACGCCGAGCTCGAGGACGTCGCGCACGACGTCTTCGTGGCCGTGTACCGGCACTGGGCCGACCTCGACCCCGCGCGACCCGTGCGCCCCTGGCTCTTCGGCTTCGCCTTCCGCATCGCCTCCGACCATCGCAAGCTCGCCCGGCACCGGCACGAGGCGCCGCCGCTCGCTCACGAGCCGCCCGACCCCGGGCCGCAGCCGGACACGCTCCTCGAGGACGAACGCATGCGCAGGCAACTGATGAGCGCCCTCGACGCGATGGACTTCGACAAGCGCAGCCTCGTCGTCATGCACGACCTCGAGGGCCTCCCCGTGCCCGAGATCGCGGCGCTCCTCGCGGTGCCCCTGAACACGGCGTATTCTCGGTTGAGGCTCGCGCGCGCCGAGCTCGAGAGGCAGCTCGTGAAGATCACCGGAGGAGGACGCCGTGAGTGACGAGCTCGAGCCGCTCGGCCCGCTCGCCCAGGGCTTCCTCGCGGCCGAGCGGCGGCGCGGCGACGTCGGGCGCGACGTCGAGGATCGCCTCCTCGCGCGCGTCGCTGCGTCGGTCGCGATCGGGGCCGCGGTGGTGACCGCCGCGAGCGTTGCCAGCGCCAGCAGCGGAGGTGCGGGCGCCGGCGCGCTGGGTGGTGGTGCGGCG
>JAQBQL010000150.1 GCA_028287035.1 Labilithrix sp.
GATCAGGACGTGCACATCCACGTTCCGGCCGGCGCCACTCCCAAGGACGGACCCAGCGCGGGCGTCACCATCTTCACCGCGCTCGTCTCGCTCTTCACCGGGCGGCGGGTGCGGAGCGACACGGCGATGACCGGTGAGGCCACCCTGCGTGGTCGCGTGCTTCCGGTCGGCGGCGTGAAGGCGAAGGTTCTGGCCGCCCACCGCGCCGGCCTGACCCGGGTGATCCTGCCGCGGAAATGCGGGCAGGATCTGGACGACGTCGCCAAGGAGGTCCTCGACGCCATGGAGGTCGTCCTCGTCGACGACATGAGCGAGGTCATCGAGGCCGCGCTCGAGAAGGAGGCCGGCGACCTGCCGCGCATCTACGGCACGACGCGCGGACCGAGCGCCGCGACGCCGACCGCCTGACCCGACTCTGACCCGGCCGAGAGCGCCAGGACCCCCGCGGTCCTGGCGCTCTCGCCGTTTTGTTCAGGGCGAGAACGCCTGGTCGAACGAGAAGAAGAAGCCCACCGGGTCGACGCGCGTGGTGATGCCCTGCTCCGGGAAGGGGCCGCGCTGCATCGGGAACGCGAGGTCGGCGCGGAAGACGAGACGGTTCACCTGCGGGAAGAGCGCGCGGAGGCCGACGCCCACCGACTGCTTGGCGCGGAGCATGTCGAAGCCCTGCGCGGCGTCGCCCACGTCGTAGAACGCAACGCCGCCGAGCGCGCACTTCAGGATCTCCACCGACGTCGAGCGAAACTCGAGGTTGTAGAAGATCGCGTCCTTGCCGAAGAAGTAGTTCGATGGATATCCGCGCAGCCGGTCGTCGCCGCCCGTGGTGGTCCGCGCGCGCAGGTAGTTCTGGTAGCGGTTGATGAAGTACGCGTTCATCACGACGCGACCGAAGCCGGTGCGCGGGCTGATCGCGCCGAACGATCCGGCCACCGAGGCGTCGGTGATGTCGCCGTGCGAGTCCTCGGCGAAGGTCGAGACGCTGGCGCCCGCGAGCCCGTCCCCGAGGCGCAGCGAGTAGCCGACCTTGGCACTGAAGCCGACGAGATCGCGCGTCGACCCGAGCGCCTTCGCGACGGGGTAGACCGACGCGCTCACGTCGTGCCCGAGCCGGAAATCCTCCTGGAGCGCGAGCGTGTTGATGTCGATGGTGCGCAGGTAGTGGTTCGAGAACGTCGCCCAGGAGAGCGCGGGATAGACCCGGTCCTCGCCGCGAGGCACGAAGCGCTGCTGGAAGTCGGCCACCGCGCGGGGGTCGAACGCCTCGTTGCCGAACGACGTGTACTCGGCCTTCGCCGCGTTCATGGACAGCGAGAAGTTGTTCTTGATGCCCCAGCCGAACGAGCGCGTCACACCGACCGACGCGCCGCGCACCGCGCTCTTGTACTGGGTCGGGATGTTGTCGGCGACGTTGGGCGTCACGCTCGAGTTGAAGAGGCCGACCTGCGCGTTGACGTAGCGGCGCGCGACGCCGGTGCTCTCGCTGGCGGAGGCCGACCAGCCCCACTTGGTCCGCGTCGAGTAGAGCCCCTGCCCGACCGAGAGCGAGAGCGACGAACCCTCGGCCTCACCGGTCCGCCGGTTCACGCTGATGCTCGCCCCCGCCGACGCGCCGATCCAGCTGCTGCCGAAGCGCGGGATCTTGTAGCCCGCTCCGAGCGTGTAGCTCTCCGGCTGCAGCTGGAAGCTCGTCGAGACGGTGTGCTGCCACCCGAAGAGGTTCGTCTCCTGGGGCACGATGAGCAGGTTCTCGAGCCCGCCCGGGGTGACGGACATGTCGTAGGAGAGACGAAGGCTCCAGATGTCCTTCGTGATGACGAGCAGCTTCACCCGGTCGGGCGCCGTGCCGGTGATGGGCACGATGATGATGATCGAGGCCTGGAGCGGCATGCGCGCGCGCATGTTGCGGGCGGTCTCGTCGACCCAGATCTGCTCGTACGCGTCGCCGACGCCGATCAGCATCTCGCGGCGGATCACGTAGTCCTTCGACACGGCGTGCAGGCTGTTGGCGAGCTTCCGCGTCTTGATGCCGAGCACCTGCTCCGGGATCGGATCGCGGTCCTCGAGGACCTCGAGCCGGCGCGTCTCGACCCCCTCGATGATCTTGCCCTCGGGGGCGCGGTCGATCGTCTCGCCGGTCTCGGCGAGCGTGCGCGCGATGGTCTCCTTCTCGTAGGCGGAGTAGCCGAACGTCTTCGACGTGGGCCGCGACTGCGCCAGCGCGGCCCCGCTCGCCAGCGAGAGCGCGCACGCGGTGAGGACCCCCACGGTCGCTAGGCGCCACTGCACGGCGGCGAGACTACCCGACGTCCTTCGTGCCCCGCGCGACATTACGCATCGTTCATCCCGCCGCTGTTCACCGACCGGCGGTGACGAGCGCCGTCACGCCGAAGTGGTCGCTGGGGAACACGCCGCCATGGGGCGCATCGAAGCAGACGCGCGCCTCGCGGGGCTCACCGCGGAGCCCCTCGTCCGGGCGCACGAAGATGTAGTCGATGCGCCGGTCGGGCTCGCGGAGCGGCTCGGCGAACGCGTTGCGCTTCGAGAACGTCGCGCCCGTCCCCTCCCCGTCGGCCGCCGCGACGGCGAACGCGTCGGCGAAGTAGACGCTCTCGCCGCCGAGGCTCGTGAGGCCACGGAGGTACCGGATCTCGTCCGAGTCCGGCTCGGCGTTGAAGTCGCCCATGACGATCGGCGGGAAGCCGCCCTCGGGCGCGAGCCGCGCCACCGCCGCCGCGAGGGCCTTCACCTGCAGCTGCCGCACGTGCCCGTGATGCAGCTTCCAGTTGAGATGCGTGCAGAATACCGGGACCCTTCCGAACGGCGAATCGAGCTCCGCGAAGACCACGCTGCGGGTCTCGTCGGTCGCGCCGGTCGGGAGCGGCACCACCTCGGTCCGCGCGACCGGCCAGCGCGAGAGGATGGCGTTGCCGAAGGGAAAGCCGTGGTTCTCGGAGGCCATGCCCCACGCCACCTCGTAGCCGAGGCCGTCGGCGACGAGCGCCGCCTGGTCGAGCGCTGGAAACCGCAGCACCTCCTGCAGGGCGAGGACGTCCGCGCCCAGCGCGCGGACCCCCGCCCGGATGGCGACGAGCCGCTCCTCCCACGGGCCGAGACGGTTCCAGATGTTGAGCGTGGCGACGCGGAAGGCTCTCATGGCGACCGCAGGGTACGACAAAAGCCGAGCGAAATCCCGGCCCCGCACGCGCCGCGCTCCGCTCTTCAAACGTGCCATTCAAATACCAAAAACAGTCGAACATCAAACATGATTGTTTCTCCACAGGCGGGCTATAGACCGGGGCATACGCCGGAGATCACGCCACAAAACAGGCACGCACGCGTGATCCACCCCTCCTCCGGGCACGCATTCCTGTGGACAAACCTGTGGACAATAATAGGTTTGAGCGCGATCCTATTTCTGTTGATCGGATTCGCGGAGTCCGGCATAAACCGCTCATGAAGTTCGCGGCACATCGAGCCGCGGGCCTCTTGGTCGTAGAAGCCGTCGGGGCGCTGCGGTCGGCGTAGGTACAGCGGGAGCAAGCAGTCTCCTCGCGAAAGGCCACGCAGACCGAGCCGTGCTGCGTCGCTTGGGTCGTCAGGCCCAGGCGAAACGGAACGGTCGAAAAAAAGGCGACTCGCTCTCCGAAGTTGCAATGCTCTCGAGCCTCGAGCTCGAAGCACTCTGCCCCTGCCATGGGAGCCAGCGTGCGAGCGGCGTGAGGACGGAGAGCCGACGCGAGCAATTGCTCGGTCGCAACGGTGAAAGGCACCCTGATCCCCGTGACACCGTCAGCCTTCGCGGGCCGCCGGAAGAACGTGGGTCTAGGTCGGTCCGTCACGTCGGTCGGGGGCTCGTTCCCCGGCAGTCGGACGCACCGGCGACAGCGGGTGTCCTCTGGAGAACCGAGGAGGGGAACGTCTTCGTGACGTCCTTCGCTCGTTCCAGAGACCCGTGCACGTCTCGCCCGTGAGTTTCAGGTGTCCCGAAAGGGGTGTCGGGCTCGTGGGCCGGTGATGGTGCCATCGCCTCCGGGCAAACCCACGAAGGTGGGAGGAACCGGAGATCGGGGGCATCGTCACTGGACGGAAATTGCGCGGCTCGCCGCGCGTCACCGTTCACGAGAGTGAGCTTGCGTGACGCGTCAGAAAAGGATGATGGTCATGGCCATCATCCCTGCGAGGACTCGAGGGCCCGAAGCTCAGGGCCCGTACGTCGTGGTTGGTTGCAGAAGTCGTCAGGCAGCATCCTGGCCTCGAAGAAGCTCGCACGCAGCGCTCCAAAAAGAGTGGCGGTACGGGTGAACGGGGGCCTAGCAAGGCGCGAGGCGTGGGGCGAGAGCCCTGCGGACCACGCCGAGCGAAACGGATGGGCTGGAGAGCCGGTTCTCACGCGTGCTGAATGGCGTGCGGGATCGGCCGAGACCCAGAGCGGCACGAGAGTGCCGTTCGGCGGTCGCCTCGTCACCCGGAAGGGCGGCGTGGTGGTCGCGGGACCGGGGCTGTAATGGCCACCGGATCCTGGGAAGGGTCCTTGACGGTGGAAGGCACTTCGGGTCGATACGAATCATCCCCTTTCACGAGCGGGTGGTGACGGCGATCTCGGCGGCTTGCTCACGCAAGCAGCGACAGGAGTGTCAGAGGTACGATCGCATTCGCTCGCACCGTGGGAAGAAAACGCCCACGCTCGATACCCCCGAACGCTCCGGACGAAAACCCGGAGAAGAAGGGATTCGAGGCACATGGCAGTGCGCTACGAGCGTCGGTCCGCCGAAGCGTCAGGAGTGTCGTGAAACACTCCTCTCCCCGGTACATCCAGCAGGGCCCAAGACCCTGCGGGATATCCCCGCGACGAAAGTTGCGGCAGTGAGCCGGGAACACACGAGGTACGGGTAAACGTCAATCGTTCAGGTGGCAGACGTCGGTCGTACGCATCGCGCGCTAACGCGCTAGCCAGAAGGAAGCCCGGAGCACCGCCTGACGCGGGGCCCGGGCCGAGAAACGGCGAAACGATGCGCGGTACCAGACGCATCTCAAAAAGGTGCAGCAGGTCCGGTTCGTGGGTTTCGGCCCGCGAGCTCTCGATACGACAGAAGGCATTCTCGGGCTCTCGCCCGGCCAGCTCTCACGGGCGGGTCGCCGCGAAGGTCCTCTGGCTCGAAGGAAGCGGATCGGTCGACACAGAGGTCGATCGGGCGTGCCTCCGGGCGACACGAAGAATGTCAGAGGCTCGGCATGGTCTGGTGAAGGTTCCCCGAGGCCCGAGAGGGTTCGAGAGGAGCTCGCATCCCTCGACACTGAAAAGGTGTCGCGTGTGCGGTGCGCCAGGTCACGTCCCGCCGAAGCTGACGGCAGCGAATAGCTCCGTCGACTCTCCCCCTTCCTGGCTACGCGAATAGCCGGGACCGCTGGTGAGAGCACCTCGAACGAAACGGCGATGGCGCGGAGGGCGACGGCCCTCCCGTGCAACGTCCAACGGGGCCGGCCATCGAGCCGGAGCGAGCGCTAAACTGCTCCCCCACGGAAAGTGAACGCCAGAAGGGGCGGCCGGGTGACCGGTCGTCCCCTTCTGCTTTTTTGTGCGCGCGAAAGGTCAGCCGCGTTCTAGGGTGACGGCGCACGATGGACGAGGAACAGAAGGAAGCGCGGCGAAGGATGCTCGCGGAGCTCGAGGGCTCCTGGGACTCGGTGCAGCCGGCCGTCCCTCCCGGGTCTTCCCCGGAGCTCGAGGCCGCGCCTCGTTCGGAGCCCCCGAGCGCGGAGGTCCAGGCGGCGCTCGACGCCGCCGCCGACCGGCTCGTCGACTCCCTGGATCCGCCGCCGGTCTCCGTACCGACGATGGCGGAGCTCGACGACCTCGACTCGGGCTGGGGCGCCGAGGAGGCCGACGAGCCCGACGAGCCGGAGCCCGAGCGCCCGGACGAACGCCTCGACCCCGTCGCCTACGCGGCGGCGCAGGCGGCGTACGTCGAGGCGCGCCAGGCGTATCTCGAGGAGAAGAAGGCGCGCGACGAGCGCAACGCGGCGCGCCGTGAGCGCCGGCGCATGAAGCTCGACGCCCGGAAGTCGCGTCAGAAGGCGCGCGCCCAGGCGGCGAAGCAGAAGCAGAAGCAGAAGTCGAAGAAAGTCCCGCCGGCGACCCAGCTGAAGGCCGAGAAGGAAGCGAAGGCGCTCGCGCGTGCCGAGGGCTTCGCGAAGCAGCAGCAGCGCGCGGCGGCCGCACGCGACGCCG
>JAQBQL010000183.1 GCA_028287035.1 Labilithrix sp.
AGCCGGCCGCCGTGCCGGCCGCCGACACGCACCAGGCCCCCGCGGGCGGCAGCGACATCCCGGATCTCGGTCTCTCCTTGAGCGGCAGCACGGGCGGCGGTGGCCTCGCGGTGCCGGCCGGTCCCGCGGCGCCCGCGGCGCCCGCCGCCTCGACGCAGGTGACGCGCAAGGTGCTCGCGGCGGCACCCCGGCCCGCGACGGACGCGTGTACCGAGCTGCCCGTGAAGCCGAAGGTGAGAACGCTCACCCAGCCCTCGTACACGGCCGAGGCGCGCGAGGCCGGCGTCGCCGGCAAGGTCCGCGTCGAGCTCACCGTCGATGCCGGGGGAAACGTCGCGTCGGCGCGGGTCCTCGAGGGCCTCGGGCACGGTCTCGACGAGGCGGCGCTCTCCGCCGCGCGAGCCGCCACGTTCGAGCCGGGCACGCGCTGCGGAGTGCCGGCGAGCGCCACGTTCGTCATCGCCATGCGCTTCGCGCTCTGAGCCGCATGCGTGCCTCCCGGCTCCTCCTGCTCGTCCGTCGCGGCGCTCTCGGCGCGGCGCTCCTGCTCGCAGCGCCACGCGCCCTCGCGCAGCCCGCGGCTCCTCCGGCGGCTCGGCAGGTGAAGCCGCCGCGCCTCACGCGGTTCGTCGAGGCGGACCGACCCGCGTCCGAGCGCGGCCGAGCCGCGACGGTGGTGCTGCGCGTGACCATCGACGTCACGGGCAAGGTCCAGGAGGCAACGGTCGTCGAGTCCGCGGGGCCCGAGCTCGATGCTGCGGCCGCGGACGCGGTGCGCCGCTTCGTCTTCGAGCCTGCCGAGATCGACGGCAAGCCTTCGCCGATCCGGATCCTCTATCGGTACGCCTTCACGCTGCGCACCGAGGTCCCGAAGACCGCGCTCTTCGACGGCGTGGTGCGCGACCGGGCCTCCGGCGCGCCGCTCGCGGACGTGACGGTGGCGGTCGACGGCGCGGGCACCGCCCGCACCGACGCGGAAGGCCGCTTCCACCTGGGCGACATCCCGCCGGGCTCGCGCGTCGTCACGCTGTCGGGCGACAAGCTCACCGCGCTGCGTACCGAGGAGCGGTTCGAGGCCGGCCAGAAGGTCGACGCGACGTACGACGTGCAGTCCGGCGAGGCCCCGGGCCCGGCGAGCGACGGGCCTGCCGACGACCTCGAGATCGTCGTGAACGCGCCGGCGCTCGAGAAGTCGGTCGTCGCGACGACGGTCTCGGCCGAGGAGGGCAGGCGTCTCCCCGGGACCCAGGGCGACATCCTCAAGGTCGTCGAGGGCCTGCCCGGCGTGGCGCGCGCGCAGGTCGGCTCGGGCGCGCTCGTCGTGTGGGGAGCCGCGCCCGAGGACACCCGCGTCTACGTCGACGGCGTGCGACTGCCGCGCCTCTACCACGGCGGTGGCCTCCGCTCCGTCGTGGCCACCGATCTCGTGGAGAGCGTGGAGCTCGCGCCCGGCGGCTACGGGGCCGCGTACGGTCGCGGGCTCGGCGGGCTCGTCACGGTCCGCACGCGGCGCGCCGACGAGAAGGAGCTGCACGCGGCGATCGCGGTCGACACGCTGGATGCGTCCGCGTCGGTGCGCGCTCCCCTCACCGACAAGCTCCGCGTCGCCGTCACCGCGCGGCGCAGCCACCTGCACAGCGTGGTCGAGCCCTTCACCGATCAGGCCGCGGAGGACTTCTTCCCCATTCCTCGCTACCACGACGGTCAGGCCCGCATCGCGTACGAGCTCTCGCCGACCGAGCGGATCGATCTCACCGGGATGCTGTCATCGGACCGCGTCTCGCGGACCGTGGCGAGCGTTGATCCGCTCCTCGCCAAGCGTGACACGCGCGACACGTCGTTCGAGCGCGTCTACGCGCGGTGGGAGAAGGACGTCTCGGGCGGGTCAATCTCGGTGGTCCCCTGGTTCGGCACCGACGCGAGCGGCCTCACCAACGACTTCGGCGGCGTCCCCACCTCGGTGCAGACCGACACGACGCTCTACGGCTTCCGCGCCTCCTGGCGCGGGAAGGTGGCAAGCGTCCTCGTGGCCTCGCTCGGCCTCGACGGCGAGGTATCGGACGCGCGCGTCTCGCGGAGCGGATCGATCACGAACCCGGCGCGGGAAGGGGACGCCCGCGTCTTCGGTCAGCTCCCGCCCGACCGCGTGAACGCCGACGCCTGGAAGGTCGTCACCGCAGGGCTCGCGCCGTTCGGTGAGCTCGATCTCGCGCTCGCCGAGGGGCGCGTGCACGTGGTGCCGGGCATCCGCATCGACCCGAACTTCGTGAGCGTGAGCCGCCGTACGCCCATCGAGGGAGATACCCCCGCCGCGGGCGCATTCCACCAGGACCTCGCCATCGAGCCGCGCCTCGCACTGCGCTGGGCGGCGAGCACGAGGCTCGACCTGCGCGCCGCCTACGGCCGTTACCACCAGCCCGCCGCGGCGGAGGACCGCTCGGCGGTGTTCGGCAACCCGACCCTGCCGGCGTCCGCGGCCGACCACCTCCTCTTCGGCAGCGCGGTGCGCCTCCTTCCTCGCACCTCGCTCGAGGCGACGGTCTTCCACGTGTGGCAGTCGGGCCTGGCGACGAGGAACCCGCAGGCCGAGCCGCTGCTCGCGGAGGCGCTGTCGCCGGCCGGAAGCGGAAGGTCCTACGGCGCGCAGTTCCTGCTGCGGCAGTCGCTCGCCGCGCACTTCCTCGGCTGGGTCAGCTACGCGATCGTCCGCAGCGAGCGGCGCGATGGGGGTGGCGAGGGGTGGCGGCTCTCCGACTACGACCAGTCGCACGTTCTCACCGCGGTCGGCAGCTACGATCTCGGCCGCGGCTGGGAGGTCGGTGCCCGGGTCCGCTTCGCCACCGGCTTCCCGCGGACTCCGGTGGAACGAGCGGTCTACGACGCGCGCCGCGACGCATACACGCCGGTGTTCGGGCCGACCAACACCGACCGCATCCCGGCGTTCTTCCAGGTCGACCTGCGAGGGTCGAAGCGCTGGACGCTGCCGCGCGGTGAGCTCGAGGCGTACCTCGAGCTGCAGAACGTCATGAACCGCGAGAACCCGGAGGAGATCGTGTACTCGGCGAGCTACCGCGACCGGGGCTACATCACGGGCTTGCCGATCCTGCCCGTGGTCGGGGCGCGGTGGTCCCTGTGAGACGCTTGGTCCTCGCTCTGCTCGCCGGCGCCGCCGCCTGCCGGCCCTCGCTCGACGAGGACCTCTCCCACGTGGATGGCCCGCGCATCCTGGCGGTGCAGTCAGAGCCGCCCGAGGCGAGGCCCGGAGAGCGAACGACACTTCGTGCACTCTACACAGATGGCCGGGCGGCGCCGCTCGCCGCCCCTCTGTCGTGGAGCTTCTGCGTGGCGAGGCCGGCGCTCGCCGAGCCCACCGCGCTCGCGGCCGCATGTCTCGACGGAGCTCCTGGCGCACTGCTCGCCCTGGGCGGCGGCCTCACCGTGGCGGGAACGGTACCCGCCGACGCGTGCAGCAAGTTCGGACCGGAGCGCCCGCTCGCGAGCGTCCCTGGCCAGCCGGCCGGCCGCCCCGCGGACCCCGACGCGACGGGCGGCTACTACCTGCCCGGCCTGGTGGAGGCGGCGGGCGCCGACGAGGCGACGTTCTCGGTTCGCCTGCGCTGCGGCCTCGCCGGCGCGACGCAGGCCGACGCAGCGGCCTTCGAGCAGTCGTACACGCCGAACCAGAATCCCGTCCTCGAGGAGGTCTCCCTCGTCCGCGGCGACGGTGCGGTCGAGCAGCTCGCGGACGGTGCGGAGGCCGCGGTCGCGCCCGGCGAGCTGCTCGGCGTGCGCGCGTCGTGGCCCTCGTGCGAGGCGCCTCCGTGCGCCGGGGCCGAGCCTTACCCTCGGTTCGATCCGGCGAGCCGCTCGCTCGTCGCGAGCCGCGAGGCCCTCCAGGTGTCCTGGCTCGCGACGCGCGGAAGATTCGCCGACGCGCGCACCGGCCGCGGCGAGAGCGACCTCGCCCGTGACGTGGCGACCACGTGGACCGCGCCCTCGGAGCCCGACGCTGCAATCACGGTGTGGCTCGTGCTCCGTGACTCCCGCGGCGGCGTGGGGCTTCGCTCGTTTCGACTGCGCCTGCGCTGATCAGAACTCGTGGCGCTCGCGGAGGCGCTCCTCGGCCTCGGCGAGGTCCATCTTGAGCACGCGCTCGCACACGCCGAAGTCGAAGCCGGCCCGCGCCATCGTGCCGAGCTGCTTTCGCTCGGCGAGCCGGCGCTCCTCGCGCGTGAGCTCCTCCTCCTGGCGCGCGAAGGGCCCGAGCCGGCGTTTCCGGGCGAACGTGATCGCTGCGGCGAGCTCGGCGCCGCTGTCCTGCACCACGGCCTCCCGCACCGTGACCGCGGCCACGCCCTTCTGCGCGAGATGGGCGGTGATGGCGCGCCGCGAGCGTCCGGAGGTCGACATCCGCTTGGCGCGGGTCACCGCGAATGCCACGTCGTTCACGAGGCCGACCTCACCGAGCCGCGCCACGATCTGCGGGACGAGCTCGCGAGCCTCGCCAGCGACGCGCTCGACCTCCTCGGCGTCGCGACCGGCGCGAGCCGCGCGACGCGCCCAGTTCCCGATGCGCCGCTCGAGCGTGCGGGTGACGGAGCTCGCGCTGGCGGCGCCGCGCGCCAGGTAGGAGAGCGCCGCCTCGTGGAGGCTCGCGCGCGTCGGCGGCGCGCCCGGGTTCTTGCGAACCGCTCCCCCACGCTCACCCGCTGCGGGCGTGCGCGACTCAGGCTTTCGAGACCAGGTCATCGAACGCGCGATCGAACTCGTCGTCCGCGCCGACCGCCTGCTGACGCGTCATCTTCGGCTCGACCCTGGCGAGTCGGCGCACGCGCTCCTGCACGTCGCGGTAGTTGGGGTCGCGCCGCATCGCCTTCTGGTAGTACGACAGCGCTTCCTTGTTCATCTTCTTCGCCTCGTAGCAGGCGCCGATCTCGTAGCAGAGCACCGTCTCCTGCTGCGGGTCCTTGTTCGGCGAGTTGAGGCCGAGCAGGAACGCGTCGATCGCCTCGTTCATGCGACCGCGCTCGATCTCGATCATGCCGATCATCGAGCGGCAGACGCACTCACGCTTCGGGTCCTGCGCGGCGACCTCGAACTCGCGGATCGCGTCATCGATGAGCATCATCTCCTTGTAAGCGATGCCCAGGTTGTAGTGCGAGTCGGAGTCGTCGACGCTGATCTGCTTCGCGACGCCTTCCTTGAACTTCGCGAAGACCTCTTCGACGTCGACTTGCTGATCCGGCGCGGCGTTGCCTTCGGCCGGCTCGAGCCCGTTGTAGTCGAGGCTCTCGAGCGCATCGAGTGACGCCTCGAGGTCGTAGGCGCGCGAGACCTGGGAGGCCTCCTGCTGCGGACGCTCGCGCGCGCCACTGCCTGCGCGCTGATCGTCCTGGACCTCGAGCTCGGCGACTCGCTCGCGAAGGAGCGGGTGGTTCGGATGCTTGGTGAGCTGCTCGGTGAGGATGGCGCGTGCGTCGTCGAGGAGGCCGCGCGAGCAGAAGAACTCCGCCTCGTCGAGCGCGTCTTCGAGCTCGCGGCTCGAGGCGGCGCCGATGCTCGCGACCGGAGCGACGGAAGCTGCGCGCGGCGGGCGCACCGTGCTGCCCGCATCGACGACCTCGTCCTCGGTGATCTCTTCGACGTACGCCGCCGGCATGTCGGCGTCGGGCTCGTCGAGCGGGAAGCTCGGGAGCGCGTCGTCACCGAGGGCGGCCGGCTCTTGCGAGCCTGCGCGGCCGACGTAAACCTGACGATCGTCGGCGTACTGAGGCGAGGCCTCGGCGCTGGCCTCGAGATCGTAGGAGGGGAGGGCGCTGTCGTCGGCCTCGGCGGCCTCGTAGTCGACGGACGCCGCGGCTTCGCCAGTGCCGAGCTCCTCGTTCTCGTCGACGATCTCGTAGCCGAGCTCCTGGAGCAT
>JAQBQL010000292.1 GCA_028287035.1 Labilithrix sp.
GATCACCCCGTCGGCGACGAGGCTCGCGGCCGACACCGACACGTCGTGGCCGCCCTTCGGCGCCTTGGTGCTCGGCGTCACGATCGCGGCCGGGAGCGGGTCGTTCTTGCGCAGCCCGTCGGGCAGCGCGTGCCCGCAGAACTCCCGCTCGCCGCGGGCGTACGCCGTCCAGACCGACGTGCTGGTCACGCCCGTGAGGTACGAGCGCACCACGACCTCGACCGGCAGCGGGTCGCACTCCCACGCGATCGCCACGTTGGGGTCGGGCGACGCGATCAGGTGGTGCGGCGCCACGTCCGCCGTGCGCTCGAACCAGAACGCGCTCAGCTGCGAGAGCACCTGACCCTTGAGGGGGATCGTCCCGAGCACCCGGTCGAAGGCACTGATGCGGTCGGTGGTCACGAGCACCCGGCGGCCGTCGGCCAGCGACCAGTTGTCGCGCACCTTGCCGCCGTAGAACGTCCCCGGCAGGGAGAGCGCCACGGACTCGAGGGGGTGCGCGAGCGCGGCGCGGAGCGTGGCGTCGTCGATCATCGGGAGGCCTCCACGGCGCGGGTGATCACCGCGTCGACGTGACGGAGCGCGTGCGTCAGGTCGAAGCACGCGTCGAGGACGTTGGGGGGCAGCCGGGCGCTCACCTCCGCATCTTCCCCCAGGAGCGCGCGGAAATCCCCTTCGCCGCGCCACGCCTTCATGGCGTTGCGCTGCACCATGACGTAGCCCTCCTGCCGCCCGGTGCCCGCGGCGACGAGCGCCAGCAGCACCGCCTCGCTCGCCCAGAGGCCGCGCGCGCCGTCGAGGTTCTCGCGCAGGTTGTCCGGGTACACGACGAGGCCGCGCACGAGCGTCGTGCAGCGCTCGAGCATGAAGCCGAGAGTCGTCGTGCCGTCGGGCGCGAGCATGCGCTCGGCGGACGAGTGCGAGATGTCCCGCTCGTGCCAGAGCGGGGTGTTCTCGAGCGCGGCGCCGGCGTAGGCGCGCATCATCCGGGCGAGCCCGCAGAGGTTCTCCGAGAGGATCGGGTTGCGCTTGTGGGGCATCGCCGAGGAGCCCTTCTGCCCGGCCGCGAAGGCCTCCTCGGCCTCCATCACCTCCGAGCGCTGCCAGTGGCGCACCTGCACCGCGAAGCGCTCGACGGCCCCGGCCACCACCGCGAGCGCGGAGAAATACGCCGCGTGCCGGTCGCGCGGGATCACCTGCGTGGCCACGGTCTCGACCCCGAGGCCGAGCGCCGCGAGGGCGCGCCCCTCGAAGGCGGGCGAGAGGTGGGCGTAGGTGCCGACGGCGCCGGAGAGGCTGCCGACGGCGACCTCGGCGCGGGCGGTCGCGAGGCGGGCCCGCGCGCGGGTGAGCTCGGCGAGGTGGCCCGCGAGGGCGAGGCCGAAGGTGATGGGCTCGGCGTGGATGCCGTGCGAGCGGCCGATCATGGGCGTGTGCCGGTGGGCGTCGACCTTCTCGCGCAGGGCCCCGAGCAGGGCCTCCAGGCGCTCGAGGCAGAGCGCGGCGGCGTCGCGCAGGAGCATCGCGAAGGAGGTGTCGAGGACGTCGCTCGAGGTCATCCCGCGGTGCAGCCAGCGCGCGGGCTCGCCGGCGAGCTCCTCGACGTGCGTGAGGAAGGCGATGACGTCGTGGCGCGTGGTGCGCTCGATCTCGTCGATGCGCGCCGGGTCGAGGGCGAAGGGCTGCGCGCGGATGCGCTCGGCGGTGCCGGCGGGCACGAGCCCCTCGGTTTCCATGGAGGCGCACGCGGCGAGCTCGACGTCGAGCCAGGTCTGGTAGCGGCGCTCCGGGGACCAGAGCGCGGCGAAGTCGGCGGGGGTGTAGCGGGGGATCATCGGCGCGGGTGCTCTTGCCACAGGCGCGCCCCGGAGGGCAAAGCGTCTGCTGCCTTCGCCCGCGCCGGGGCGGTCACATGTGCGCGATGACGGCGTCGCCGAACTCGGAGCACTTCACCTTGGTCGCGCCGTCCATCTGGCGGGCGAAGTCGTAGGTGACGTGCTTCGATCCGATGGCGCCGTCCATGCCCTTGATGACCAGGTCGGCGGCCTCCTTCCACCCGAGGTGGCGGAGCATCATCTCGCCCGACAGGATCACCGAGCCGGGGTTCACCTGATCGAGGTTGGCGTACTTCGGCGCGGTGCCGTGGGTCGCCTCGAAGATGGCGTGGCCGGTCTTGTAGTTGATGTTGCCGCCGGGGGCGATGCCGATGCCGCCGACCTGCGCCGCGAGCGCGTCGGAGAGGTAGTCGCCGTTGAGGTTGAGCGTCGCGATGACGTCGAAGGCCTCGGCGCGGGTGAGCACCTGCTGCAGTGTGATTTCCGCGATGGAGTCCTTGATCATCAGCTTGGACTTCCACTTGCCCGCGCCGTGCGTCTCCCAGAGCTTCATGGCGGTGTCGACCTCGGCCACGAGCTCGGCCTGGAAGTCCGGCGGCGCCATGTCGAAGCCCGGCTCCACGAGGCGCGCGTTGGCCTCGCTGGTGAGGTCGGCGTTCGCCTCCTTGTTGCCGAAGATCCAGCTCTCGCGCTCGGTCACCACGTCCGCGCGGAACTCCCGCATCGCCAGGGCGTAGCCCCAGTCGCGGAAGGCCCCCTCGGTGAACTTCATGATGTTGCCCTTGTGGACGAAGGTGACGCTCTTGCGCTTCTCGTCGAGGGCGTAGCGGATGGCGGCGCGCACGAGGCGCTCGGAGCCGTCGCGCGACACGGGCTTGATGCCGATGCCCGAGGTCTCCGGGAAGCGGATCTTCTTCACCTTCATCTCGTTCTGGAGGAAGGCGATGAGCTTCTTGGCGTCGGCCGACTCGGCCTCGTATTCGATGCCCGCGTAGATGTCCTCGGTGTTCTCGCGGAAGATCACCATGTCGACCTTCTGCGGGGCCTTCACCGGCGACGGGACGCCCTTGAACCACCGCACCGGGCGCAGGCACACGTAGAGGTCGAGCATCTGCCGGAGCGCCACGTTGAGCGACCGGATGCCCTTGCCGACGGGCGTGGTGAGCGGCCCCTTGATGCCGACGAGGTAGTCGCGGAAGTCGTCGACGGTCTCGTCCGGGAGCCAGTTGTCGAAGAGCTTCTTGCTCTTCTCGCCCGCGTACACCTCGTGCCAGACGATCTTCTTCTTGCCGCCGTAGGCCTTCGCGACCGCGGCGTCGAGCACGCGGACGCTCGCGCGCCAGATGTCCGGCCCGGTGCCGTCGCCCTCGATGAAGGGGAGGATGGGGCGGTCGGGCACGTTGAGGTGACCGTCGGCGCCGCGGGTGATGGCCTCGCCCTCGGTGGGCCGTGCAAACACTCTTGCCA
>JAQBQL010000209.1 GCA_028287035.1 Labilithrix sp.
GAGCCGGGCGCGCCCTTGGCTCCGTCCTCACCGGCGCCGGGAATCCACGCGCCGCTCACGTCGACCGCGCCTGCGGCCTTCGCGCCCGCGGCTGTCGGAGGCGCAGCCGCGCGCGGGCCCGGCGTGCCGACCCCGCAGACGCCGCCGAGCATGCCGCCCGGTGCAGGCCCCGGCAGGCCGGGCTCGCCCTGCAACCCGCCGGCGCCTCCCGCACCGCCGACCGTCTCCGCGCCGCCGGGGCACGACACGCGGCGCTCGGTGCCGTCGGTCTGGCCGTCGAGCGAGGCAAGTGCCGAGAAGTCGAAAGGCTCGACCTTGCGAGGCTCGGGCTTGGCGGCTGCGCCCGCGCCCGCTTGCAGCGTCACGCCCTTGAACGTGACGTCCGCGCTCACCACGGTGGCCGCCACGCTCGAGCCGGTGGTCGCGTCCTTCGCGACGAAGGTGACGTTCGCGATCGCGACGCCCGACGCGCCGCGGATGGCCAGCGGTGTCGCGCTCGCGCCGATCACGGGCCGCGCCTTGTCGTCCGCGGCCCACGCGCACGTGACGCCCCCGAACACGCTGACTCCGGCGGCCGACGACGCGAGGCTCACGTCCTCGGGATAGGTGCCCGCGCACACGAAGATCCGCTTCTTCGCGGCGGTGAGCGCCTGCAGCGCTGCGCCGATCGTCTTGAATGGCTTCGCGCGGGCCCCGGTCGCGCCGGTCGCCGCTCCGGTCGGGCCAGAGACGAAGATCGCGCTGTCGTCCGAGAGACACTCGCTCGCCGTCGGGTTGGCGAGGCAGGGGTCGGTGGGCTGACCGCCGCCGTCGCCGCCGTCTGGCGGTGCGCTCGCCACCGCGCACAGACCGAAGTCGCAATCCGAGCCCACGCCGCACGCCGCCACGCCTGTCGCCAGCACAACGAACATCCCGCCGAGCCCGGTCATCCAGCGTTGCATCGTCATCTCCTCAGAAGCTTCCCGCGAAGGAGGCGCCGGCGTAGCCAGGCGCCATCATCGGCACGACGCGAGCGACCTCGCGCGAACGCTTCGGCCACCAGATCGCCGTGGCGACGGCGCCCGCCGCGAAGACGCCGCCCGCGAGGAAGCTGACGGTGCTCAGCGTCACGTTCGAGTCGCGATCGTCCTTGAGCGTGGCCGCCCTCGCGCACTCCGGGCTGCCGCTGCCGATGCAGCCCTGACCGTGCAGCGCCGTCTGGGCGTCGTCGACGTTCGACTGCGCGGCGCTCCGGAACACGACCCCCAGCACGACGCCCGTGACGGCGACCGCTCCGAGCCCGCTGACCGTGGCGACGCGCGCCGCCGTCCACGAGCTGCGATGATCGCGCTCGCCCGGCGGCTCGGTGAACGAGCCGTCCTCGAAGACGATCCGCGCCTTCGTGACGTTGCCGGCGGCGCATTCGACGCTCACGCTCTTCACGCGGCCCTGGAAGGTGGCCTCGATCGTGTGCTTGCCAGGCGCGACGGCGACGGGCTCCTTGGGCGCATCCTCGAGCGGCTTGCCGTCGATGGAGACGCGCGACGACACGGGCGCGTCGATCTCGACCTGCCCCACCTTGCGGGCGAGCTCGCTCGCGTTCTGGCGCGCCTTGTCCCGCATCGCATCGGTGATCTTCGAGTCGGTGTTGCCGACGCGCAAAAAGAGGCGAAAGTGGTCGAGCGCCTCGAGCTCGTGGCCGGTGAGCTGCTCGGTGCGCGCCAGGTTGTAGAGCACCGCCGGTGCCTTGAAGACGGAGTAGGCCTGCTGGAACTTGAGGCGCGCGGCCTCGTGCTTGCCGGCGTCCGCCAGATCGAGGCCTTCGTCGAAGCGCGCCTTGGCCTCGGCGACCGCGACGTCGTCGGCGCGGGCAACCGAGGGAAGGGCGGGGACCGAGGCGAGCGCCACGGCGAGGCAGGCAAGGGCAAGGGGACGTCGCATCATGGCTTCTCGAGAGAGCGGAGGTCAGAGGTCGCGGATGAAGTCGTCGCGCGGCGCGGTCTTCGCGGGAGCGGCGGTGGTGGCAGGCCCGACGGGGTCCGTGATCGTGCGTGCGGGAGGCGCCACGGCGCCTTCGGCGTGCACGGACGAGCCGGTGCCGCGCGCCTCGCGACGGGCCGGCCGCGGCGCGGGACCGTCCACCGTCACGGGCGTCGTCGTGATGGCGGCGGGCTCCGGCGACGGCGCGATCATCGGCGCGGGCGGCGGGATGATGTCGCGCGGCTGCGGCGAGGCGGTCTCGCCTGCGGTGGTTCCGAGCGTCGCTGCGGGCGCAGCGCTCGCCGCCGCCGGGTGGTCGTCGGTCGCCAGGATCGCGAGGAACGCGACGATGCCGCCGACGGCCAGCATGAGCGCGCCGGCGCCAGCCCAGCCGAGCCACGACGGGAGCCGTGACGCCGGCGTGTCCTCGCGCGGCTTCACCCGCGTGCCGAGGTCGACCTGCCGCGGAGCGAGCACCTCCTCGAAGCGCGGCGCCGGCCCGAGCCCGCGGTCGGTGCTCGATTTCTTCGCGAAGTAGCCGACGAAGTCACGCTCGACGTTGGCGCGCTGGGGGCCGCGCCCACGGCGGTCGAAGCCGGAGAGCAGCTCCTGCGCCTCCTTGCGGTCCTGATCGTGAGCAGCCTGGAGCACGTGCACGGCGGGCACCTCGTCGGGGGCGGTTCCGGATTCGAGCGCCCGGTCGTGACCGGCCGCGCCCGCGCCGCCCCGGCCTTCGGCGATCGACGGGAGCTGCGTGCGTGGGTCTCGACCGGGCTTCGACATGGCGATGGGCTCCTCGCGGAGCGGCGGCCCGGAAGGGTACCGCACCGATCCTGGCTGGGCATCGTTTTGGGCGTGCGCTCCTCTCGCGACGCCTGACCACACCGACCTGCAGCTTTGTTGGCCGCGCGATCAGAACGTGTGGGTGAACGAGTCGTCGGCCTTCGTCGCCGGTCGCGCCGGCGCGGGCGGAGCAGGCGCATTCGCGCTCACCGCGGGCGGCGTCGCAGTGGCCGGGGCGTTCCCAACGCGCTCGGGTGAGGGCAGTCGACCTCGACCCTTGCCGCGTGCGGAGGCGCTCGGCGGTGGCGGGCTGGCGCTCGGTGCGCTCGGTGCGCTCGGCATCGCCGACGCCTCGGCGGGGGCCACGAGATCGCCTGCCTTCTGCGCCGCGGCGGCGTTCGTCGGCGCGGCGACGGCGGACGGTCCTTCGTTC
>JAQBQL010000232.1 GCA_028287035.1 Labilithrix sp.
GTCGCTGGGGGCGGCGCGGCTCGCGGCGCGGGCGTCGCGTCGCCGAGCTCGCTCGGCACCTCGTCGTCCCCGAGCTGCGCGGCCGGGGCATTTGCCCGTACCGCGCCCGACTCCATCGCGACGACCGCGGCGCGGCGCTCGGCCAGGAGCTCGGCCGCGACCTGCTCGACCCACGCCGCGACCTCGCGCACCGGCGCTGCTGGCAGCGCCGCCGCGAGCGCGTCGGCGAAGTCGAGGGCGCTCGCGAATCGCGCGTGTGGCGCGCGCTCGAGGGCCCGCAGCACGACCGCATCGACCTCGGGCGTCAGCGCCGCGAGCGAGCTCGGCGCCGGGATCGGCAGCGAGAGCACCGCCGCGACCGTCCCGGCCACCGTGTCGCTCGCGAACAGCGGCCGTGCGGTGAGGGCTTCCCACAGCACCACGCCTGCCGCGAACACGTCGGCGCGCGCGTCGACCTCCGCCGCGCGGAGCTGCTCGGGCGCCACGTACGCGAGCTTGCCCTTCACCTGACCGTTCTCGGTGGTCTCCTGCACGCGTCCGAGCGCCTTCGCCACGCCGAAGTCGAGCACGCGCGCGACGCCATCGACGCCCACCATGACGTTCTGGGGAGACACGTCGCGATGAACGAGACGGAGCGGCGCCCCTCGCTCGTCGGTCGCCTCGTGCGCCGCATGGAGCCCGTGCAGCATCCCCACCATGATCGCGCTCACGATGCGTGGCGGCGCGGGCCGCCCCGAACGCCGCAGGAGCGCGGCGAGCGTGTCACCGATCACGAGGTCCATGACGAGGTGGAGGTCGTCGCCCTCCTCGAGGATGTCGATGACGCTGACCACGTTCGGGTGCACCACCCGCATGGCGAGCCGCGCCTCGTCGGCGAACATGGCGCGCCCGCGCCCGCGCTCGGCGACCGACGGATGCAGCCGCTTCAGCGCGACCGGCCGGGAGAGCCCGCCGGCCACGAGGCGCGCGAGATACACCGTGGCCATGCCGCCGCGGCCGATCGCGCCGTGCACCTCGTAACGACCGACCCGCTCCGCCATCGGTTCAGAGACCGGCGCCGACGCGGTGGTGCTCGGCGATGCGCGCGGGCTCGAGCGCACGGTCGTAGATCGCGAGCTCGTCGACCGCGCCGGCGAAGAACCCGAACGCGGCGGGCGCGCTCCCGACGACGAATGCCGAGCTGCTGTCGACGAGATCCGGGGGCGAGGGCGTCTCCTGCGCGAGGACGCCATCGACGAAGAGGCGAAACGTCGTCTTGTCGTAGGTGACGACGGCGTGGAACCAGACCCCGGCGGTCAGCGCCTGCCGGTGCAGGAAATCGGTGTGGTCGTCGATGATCCGCTCGGCCACGATCCCGAGCGCGTTCTCCACGACGAGCGTGTAGCCCTGGCGGCCCTTCGCGTCGTTCACGTCGCGATTGAAGATCCGCGAGTACGCGTCGGTGATGACGTCGGGGCGCGCCCAGATCTCGATGCTGTACGCGGCCTGGAGCGGAAACGAGAAGACGTTGCCGAACGAGACGCTGCCGCTCGTACCGTCGAGGAGGAGCGCGCCGTTTGGATCGCGCGCCAGCGCTCCGGGCTTCCCGAGCGTCGCGCCGCCGGCGAGCACGCCGCGGATCGCGATGCCGGTCTCGCTCACGACCTGCGATGCGCCCGCGGCCTCGCCGAACCGATAGTACGCGGTGGGCTTGTCGGCCATGACCGCGTCCCGGTACGGCGAGGGCAGCGGCGCGACGTCGGCACCCGCCTCGGGCGGACCGGAGACGCTCGTGTCGGCCTCCGCGTCGACGGCAGGGCCCGCGTCATCCGCGACGCGCTCGCCCCGCGTGTACGGGTCGAGCGAGATGAGGGAGCACGCGGCCGCGCTTCCCGACAAGAGGAGCGCAGCCCCGACAGAGGCAGCACGGCAACGCATCCTGGCGCGGTCAGTCTAGCGCGAGCGGCGCCAGGCCTGAACGATTGCCGCCAGATCTCGTAGGATGGACGCGATGCGCGCCGAGGAAGCTGCGACCGAGCTCGACGCCGACGAGGCGGAAGGCGCGAGCCTCGCGGGCGCCTACCTCGTGCACCAGGCCCACGGCAGCCTCGAGGTGCTGCCGCTGGTGCCCGGCGCGACGCTCGTGATCGGGCGCGGCGCCGAGGCCGACATCCGCGTCGACAGCCCGAAGGCGTCGCGGCGCCACGCGCAGGTGACGCTCTCGTCGGGCCACGTCCTCGTCGAGGATCTCGGGAGCCGCAACGGCACGCGGGTCGGCGCCGAGATCCTCAGGTCGGCGGTGCGGGCGGCGCGGAGCGGCGAGACCGTGCAGGTCGGCCCGCTCGAGCTGCTGGTGGCGCGCGCCGATCGGGCGCTCACCTACCAGAGCGCCGCGCCCGCCCCCGACGACCGCAACGACGACGGCATCAGCGCGGGCGACGCGGTGATCGTCGCCGATGCCGCCATGACGAAGCTGTTCAAGGTCATTCGGCGCGTGGCGGTCGCGAACGCGGTCGTCCTCGTGCGCGGCGAGACCGGCGCCGGCAAGGAGATCGTCGCGGCCCGGCTCCACGCGGAGAGCGCGCGCGCCGACGGTCCGTACGTTCGCGTGAGCTGCGCCTCCATCCCGGGCCCCCTCCTCGAGAGCGAGCTGTTCGGTCACGAGCGTGGCGCGTTCACGGGCGCGGATCGCCGCCGGATCGGCTGGTTCGAGGCCGCGAGCGGCGGCACCCTGCTCCTCGACGAGATCGGCGAGCTGCCGCTCGAGCTGCAGGCGAAGCTGCTGCGCGTGCTGGAGGAGCGGGCCATCTCGCGTGTCGGCGGCACGCAGACCATCCCGGTCGACGTGCGGGTGATCTGCGCGACGCACCGCGATCTCGAGGCGATGGTCGCGGCCGGAACGTTCCGCCAGGACCTCTACTTCCGGCTCACCACCTTCATCCTCGAGGTGCCGCCGCTCCGCGAGCGACGCGGGGAGATCCTGCTCCTTGCCGACATGTTCGCGCGTCGCTTCGCGAGGAGCGCGGGCGTGGCGCCGCCTCGGCTCACCCCCGACGCGGTGGCGCTGCTCCACGCCCATCCCTGGCCGGGCAACGTGCGCGAGCTCCGGAATGCCATCGAGCACGGCGTGGTGATGGCGGACGGCGGCGCCATCGAGGCCGCGCACCTTCCCCGCTCGGTGGGCGGCGGCGCGCTGGCCGCGGCGGGCGCGCCCCCGTCGTCGTCGGGGCTCCGTGACCGCATGGAGGAGGTCGAGCGGGCCGCGCTGGTCGCTGCGCTCGCCGCGGAGAACGGCAATCGCACCCGTGCCGCGAGCCGCCTTTCCATGTCGCGCCGCGCCGTCATCTACAAGATGATCAAGTACGGCCTGCGCTGAACCGTGCACGCCTCCGGCAAGGGGCGTACGGAACGTGCACACCGCGTTTGCCGCATATTCGAGGGGCGCGGCGCGGTCGCCGTACGATGCGTACACCCCAGGATCGCCGCTCACCCACGCGTTTTGCCGGCGATGCGCAGGGTCGGGTGGTTGGCCGGCGCGTTGCAATGTGGAGGTCCCATGCAACTCTCACAGACCGTGCTCTTCGCGATGACGGCGGCGCTCACGACCGCGGTGGGCTGCTCGAGCCAGACCCAGGGCGATGCCGCAGAGACCTCCACGGCGGGCTACACGACGGCGGTCCCGACCGGGTCGGGGCACCCGATCGTGGGCCTCGCCGGCAAGTGCCTCGACGTGAGCGGGGGCTCCTCGGTGGACGGCGCCAGGGTGCAGCTCTGGAGGTGCAACGGCACGAACGCGCAGCGCTGGACCCTGCTCGACGGACAGATCGTGTCCGGCACCGGCAAGTGCCTCGACGTGAGCGGCGGCAGCTCCGCCGACGGGACGCTCGTGCAGCTCTACGAATGCAATGGCTTCCACGCCGCGCAGCAGTGGTCGCGCGTCGGCGATACGCTGCGGACGCAGGCCGGGAAGTGCCTCGACGTGAGCGGCAGCAATCCTGACGACGGGACGCAGGTCCTCGTGTGGAGCTGCAACGGCGGCGACAACCAGAAGTGGTCAGGCCCGGGCGCCACGCCGCCTGCTGCGGGCGGGAGCGGGCCGCGCAGCGCGTGGGTGCCGGACGGGTACGTGCAGGTGTTCGGCGACGAGTTCGACGGGGCGAGCCTCGACACGTCGAAGTGGTGGACGCGTTACGTCTATTCCGACGGAACGCTCGATCGCCTGAACGACGAGCAGCAGCGTTATCGCGAGAATGGCAATCACGTGATGACCGGAAGCACGCTGAAGCTCACCGCAAAGAAGGTCGGGGGCGATTACGAATCAGGCATGATTCGCTCGAAGACCATCGTGAAGTATGGATACTTCGAGGCGCGCGTGAAGATGCCGGGGGCCGTCGGCATGTGGCCGGCGTTCTGGCTGAACGGCGAGTCCGGAGGCTGGCCGCCCGAGATCGACATCTTCGAGTTCGTGAACAACGGAGTCGAGGACCGCGCGACGATGCTGCACACGGGCGTCGTCGGCCATGGCGCGCAGGGCTCGGCGTTCCTCTCGGCGGACCCGAATTTCAACAAGCAGTGGACGTTCTGGAATGCCCCCTACGCATTCCCGGACGCGTTCCACACCATCGCGTGCCTGTGGGACGAGACCAGCGCCACCACCTACGTCGACGGCGCCCCGATCGTGAGCCGCGGCTACCGGTGGGTCCATGACGACGGCAGCGACGGCGGCTATGCCCACGTGCTCCTGAATCTCGCGGTGGGCGGCGAGTGGGCGGGCCGGCATGGCATCGACGACAGCGCGTTCCCGCAGGGCCTCGAGATCGACTACGTCCGCGTCTACCAGGCGCCCGGCAAGCTCGATCGCACGACCAGCACGATTGGCCACGATCTCTGCCCGTCCGGCGGAGGCTGCTGAGCGCCTGCGGCGCCTCGGCGGGCCGGGGGGGCGGAATCGTTCGGATCCCTCACGGTCTCCCGCCGAAGCGCCATGCCCCGAGCCCCTGAATTCGTTCGGATCCCCCACCAATCCCGTGACGCGGCAGCAGGTCGTGAGGGATCCGAACGACTTCAGCCCCCCGCGGACCACCCCACCGCGCCAACTCGTTAGGGGTCCGAACGACTTCCGCGCCCGCGGCACCACCCCACACGCGGCAACTCGTGAGGGATCCGAACGACTTTCCGCCCCCTCACATCGCGAGGACACGCGCGGTTCGCGTGGTGCGCGCCTCGAGCTCGAACGGCGTCGGCACCTCGTAGCGGGCGAGCTCACGGGCGCGGCGCGGCGCATACGGCCTTCCGGAGTCCGCGGTGAGCACCGGAATCCGCGCCGCCAGCCGCCGGAACCAGCGACGGAAACGCGCCGACGGTCCCGGCTCGTACCAGACGTCGCCCGCGAGCAGCAGGTCGATCTCCTCGAGCCGCTGACCGACCACGTCCTCGCACGTGACCTCGACGTCGACGCCGTTCGCGCGAGCATTGAGCCGGGTCACGACCCGCGCGAAGGGATCGATGTCGCACGCGCGCACCGAAGCCGCCCCGGCGCGCGCCGCCGCCATCGCCACGAGCCCGCCCCCGCACGCGAAATCCAGCACGCGCTTGCCGCGCACCGTGTCCGGGTGATCGAGAAGGTAGCGCGCGAGCGCCTGCCCCCCGGCCCACGGCACGCACCAGAAGGGCACGTCGGCATCGTCGTCACCGAGCCACCGCGCCACCTCGAACCAGACCGGCGTGACGGCCTCGGCGCGGTGCACGCGCAGCTCGGGCACGAGCGGCACCGCAGCGAGACCCGTGTGCTCGAGCACGAAGGCGAGCCGCCGCTCGTCGTCCACGCTCATGCCCTCTTGCGACGCAGCCGTACGACCCGCCCGAAGCGCGCCGGCACCCGAGGCGCGCTGCCGGTCAGCACCCAGAGCACGTCCGTCCCTCGCGGGGCTACCTCCGGCGCCGGACCGTGTCCGTCCGTGAAGTAGACCACGAGGTCGGGCCGCACCTTGCGGAGCTCGGCAGGCGAGAGCGGCGGGCGCAGATCGGTGCCGCCCCGCCCGTGCACGCGCACGAGACCGGCGCCGTCGGCGAGCCACTCGCGCTTCCGGATCTCGTCGTCGCACTGCACGCACGCGACACGAACCTGACCCCGCACGAGCCGCGCGAGCTCGGCCGACACCTGCGCGAGCTCACCGGTGGTCATGGACGCGGACGTGTCCACGACCGCCATCACGATCGGCCGCCTCCTCCGGGTCCGCTTGCCCGGTGACACGCCGAGCTTGTCGGGCAGCCGCCGGCTCGGGTACGTCCGCGTGCTCGTGCGGACGGCGAGCCCGCGCGCCAGCATGCGAAGGAGCTCGTTCCACGCGAGCGTCCCCGCAGCGCCGCCCGCGAGCTCCTCGATCGCGAGTCCCCCGCCGGCCAGCATCCGCCGCGTATCCGCGTCGAGCGCCGGGCCAACCCGCGCTGCCGCCGCCTCGAGCGCCTCGCGCGGGCTCCGCGGCCCGATCGCATAGTGGTCGTGCGCGCGCGGGCGCGCCGCGAGCGGGCGAACGATGCGGTGCTTCGCAAACGGCCGCGCCCGCGCCGACCACTCCGACGCGTGCTTCTTCCGGCGCGCGAGGCGCGCGTAGCGCTCGTGCGTCGACTCGCGCGGCGGCAGCCCGAGCTCGTCGATGGTGACCGGGTCGGGCAGATCGTAGGGAATCCACTCGTTGGCAGTCGCCTCGCACGCGAGCGTCCACGACGTCGCCCCCGCCGCGTCGGGCGGCGGATGCAGGTGGTCGAAGAGGACGTGGTGCACCTCGTGGAGGAGGACGCCCATCCGCTGCTCGACGGTGAGCCCCAGCACGAAGACAGGCGCGTAGAAGAGCGCCACCTCCCCGGCGACCGTGATGCCGACCGCCATCGTGGCGACCGTCGCGTCCTCGACGATCCGCGCCGCGTCGAGGAGCGCCCAGTGGAAGGGACGGTCGAGCATGAGCCCGCGGACCGCCTCGTCGAGCGCGGCTCGCGCGGCGCTCGACCCTCCCGGCTCCCCCCGCCTCCCCTCGTCGAGATCCACGGCCGGCACCACGCCTTCCGGCACGAGCTCGCGCGGGAGCCACTGCCCGTTGGGCAGCGCGCCGGTCTCCGGTGACCAGCCCCACGCCGCGAGCCGCGCCTCGGCGGGCGCCCAGCCATGCTGCACGAGCTGCCGCCACACGCTCTTCGCGATGCCGCGGCGCGCGCCGTCCTCGCGAGCCGCGACGACGAGCTCCCGCGCCTGCTCCTCGGTGAACCAGCCGGGCGAGCTCACCCCGGCTTCACGGACGCACGCGAGCGGGCCCTCGGCCTCCACCCAGCGCGATGCGAGATCGTGGATCTCCGCGTCCGAGTACTCGCGCCCCGCGCGCTCCTTCGCGAGGCGCGCGAGCGCTCGCCGGGCGACCGGCCGCGGGTCGAGCCGCTCGGCGAGGGCTTCCAGCACGGCCCACGCGGCCTCGCGAAGCTCCGGCTCCGGAATGCCGATCCGCAGCAGCTCGTCCAGCATCGTCACGGCTCGACGAGGCGCTCGCCGAGCCGCCGCGCGAGATCGGGCGGCACGACGTGGAGGATCTCGCGGAGTCCCGCGCGCGTCGCCGCGACCCGCAGCGCCGCCTTGCCCGCCTCCTCGTCGAGGAGACGCGTGAGCCCGTCGAGGACGTCGCGAATGACGTCGAGGCGCCGCTCCTCGGTGAGCTTCCGCATCGCCTCGAGGTGCCGGCGCGGATCACGCAAGATCTCGCTGGGCCCAGGCGTCAGCGCCGCGCGCGAACGCATCTCGAGGAGGAGCGCCTGCGCCGGAATGGCCCCGAGCACGGTCCGTAGCGCCTCCTCGAGCTCGTCGGCATTCGACCCCCGCGCGAGCGCCGCCGCGACGATCTTCCCGGCGAACGTCCACGTGCGCGGCGGGTGGCTGTCGAACGCCTGCCGGTAGCGCTCGACGAAGCTCACGACCACCTCGGGCACGCCGCTCGTTCGCGCCCACGCGAGCCATGCCGCGCGGTCCGGCTCGACATGAACGGTCACGAACCGCGACGCGAGCGCCTCGTCGATCTCGTCGACGTCATACCCGGTCTCCGGCGGGTTCACGCAGGCGACGAGGAAGCACCCCGTCGGCAATCGGTACTCGTTCAGCCGCCGCGTGGTGAGGAGCTGGAGGCACGGCTGGCGTACGCTCCGGTCGCAACGATTCAGCTCCTCGAGCACGAGCACCGTGGGCTCCGCGGCGTCCGATGGTGGCAGCGTGGCCGGCGGTGCGAAGCGCGTCGTCCCGCGCTCGATGTAGGGAATGCCGGTCAGATCGGTCGCCTCCAGCAGCGACAGATCGAGCACGTACGGCCGCACGCCTCGTTCACGCGCCCAGCCTTCGAGGAACTCGCTCTTCCCGATCCCGTGCCGCCCCACCAGTAGCGCCGGCAGCTCGGCGTCACGCGCGAGATCGAGCAGCCGCCCGAGCTTGGGCCCGAGGGGCGTGGCCTTCCGGGCAGCGTCGTCCGCCATCGTTCCAGGCTAGCGCGACGACGCCGGGGCCGTCGGGCCGCTCGCGAGGGCGCTGCGCGGGACGCTTGACCGCGCCCGGCGTCGCGCTCCTACTAGCCTCGTGACCAGCAAGCGCGTGCCGGGCGGCGTCGTGCACGAGCTCCCGGCCGATCTGCGTGAGGCGCTGGTGGGGAGCTCGACCACGCTCGTCGCGTGGAGCGACATCAGCCCGCTGGCGCGGAACGAGTTCATCTGCTGGGTCGAGGACGCGAAGCAGCCCGCCACGCGAGAGCGCCGCATCCGGCGGACCCAGGAGCAGCTCGACGAAGGCAAGCGCCGCCCGTGCTGCTGGCCCGGCTGCAAGCACCGCGAGCGTACCGGACGCTGAGCGCAGCTCCGCCGCGAAAAGCTGCTAGAGGGCTGCCACGATGCCCGTCCTCACCGCACGTGACGTCACGAAGGCCTACGGCCTCCGGCCGTTGTTCAACCAGGCCACGTTCACCATCCGGCGCGGCGAGAAGGTCGCGCTGCTCGGCCCGAACGGCACCGGCAAGTCCACGCTGCTGCGCGTCCTCGCCGGCCTCGAGCCGCTCGACACCGGCGTCATCGACCGCCGCAAGGACGCATCGATCCTCTACCTGCCGCAGGAGCCCGAGCTCGACCCGACGCGCAGCCCGCGCGAGATCGCCCGCGAGGGCCTCGCGCTGTGGCATGCCGCGAAGGAGAGCTACGACGACGTGTCCCGCCGCATCGGCGAGGGCGAGGTCTCCGACGAGCTCCTCGCCGAGCAGGCGACCCTCGCCGAGGACGTCGAGCGCCTCGGCGGCTGGTCACGCGATCACGAGGTCGACGAGGTGCTCCTCCACCTCGGCGTCCGTGACGTGGAGCGGCCCGTCGGCTCGATGAGCGGCGGCGAGAAGCGGCGCGTCGCGCTCGCCCGGATCCTCATTGCCAAGCCGGACCTCGCGATCTTCGACGAGCCCACGAACCACCTCGACGCCGACACGATCGAGTGGCTCGAGGAGTATCTGGTGACCGATTTCCCGGGCGCCGTGCTGCTCGTCACCCACGACCGCTACCTGCTCGATCACGTCGCCCAGCGCGTGCTCGACCTCGAGGACGGCAAGGTCACCGAGTACACGAAGCGTAACCGGGACCTCGGCGCGTTCGAGGACTTCGTCGAGCAGAAGGCCGAGCGCTATGCCCACGCCGAGCGCGTCGAGTCGAACCGGCAGAACTTCCTCCGCAAGGAGATCGAGTGGCTGCGCCGCGGCCCCAAGGCCCGATCGACGAAGCAGAAGGCGCGCATCCAGCGGGCGGAGACCGCGATCGGCGCCGAGGGTCTGCGGGTGCGCGGCGAGGTCGAGCTCACGGGTCTCGAGGCCGGCGCCTCGCGCCTCGGCGGCAACATCCTCGAGCTGCTCGGGGTCGGCGTCGAGCTCGGCGGGCGCACGCTGGTCGAGGACCTGACGCTCCGCCTCGTGAAGGGCACGCGCGTCGGCATCGTCGGCCCGAACGGCGCCGGCAAGACCACGCTGCTGAAGCTCGTGACCGGCGAGCTGAAGCCCACGCGCGGCAAGGTGGTGAAGGGCGTGCAGACGAAGTTTGCGTACTTCGACCAGGCGCGCACCACGCTGCGCGACGACTGGACCGTCCTCGACAACGTCTCCGAGCGCGAGCACTCCGACAAGGTCGGCGCAGGCACGGTCACCATCGGCGATCGCGTGATGGAGATGCGCGCGTACCTCGAGCTGTTCCTGTTCGAGGGCGCCGCCCTCCGCCGCAAGGTCTCGGCGCTGTCCGGCGGCGAGCGCGCGCGCGTCGCTCTCGCCCTGGCGCTGAAGACGGGCGCGAACGTCCTCCTCCTCGACGAGCCCACGAACGACCTCGACATCGCGACGCTCGGCTCGCTGGCGGAGCTCATCGAGAGCTGGCCGGGCTGCGTGCTCGTCGTCTCGCACGATCGCTTCTTCCTGGACCGCGTGGTCACCTCGATCCTGGCGTTCGAGGGCGACGGCGTGATCACCCAGTACGCGGGCAACTGGGACGATTACCTGACGCAGAAGCGTGACGCCGAGAAGCGAGCGAAGGAGTCCCGGAAGGGTGCGTCGTCGCCTCCGCCGGCGCCGGCACCGGCGAAGCCCGCGCCCACCGCACCCACCGCGCCCACCGGCGGCAAGGGCGGCCGCAAGCCGACGCGGGTCCGCGGCGCCAGCTGACGCGGGTGGGCCGCGCACCGTGAGGGATCCGAACGACTTCGGCCACCGCGGCCCTCCCCCACACCCCCCAAGTCGTGAGGGGTCCGAACGATCTTGGGCGCGCTACGCGGCTGGCGTGCTCGGCCCGCGCGCGGCCTTGATCTTCGCGCGCGGCTGAGGGGACGGGACCGGGGCCTCCCAGCGCGCGAGCGCCTTTTTCGCCTGCGAGTAGCCACTGTCGACGAGGTACCGCGCGGCGTCGATGGTCGGGAGCATCCACCGAACGAGGCTGCCGAATCCGAGATTCGCCGGCGGAGCAATGGCGAGGAAACGCACCCCCCGGAAGTGATCGTCGACGATCTCGGCGTCGACGAATCCAACGTTCGACGCGCGCCGGAAGAAGATCTCGGCATAGCGCCACATCGAACGAACGGCCGACGGCTTCTTGAACCCTTCGCGGGGTATCGCGTGCACGTTGCACAGGTAGACGATCTCGGTCGCTCCGAGCTTCACCGCGGCGTGCAGCGGAGCGTTGTGGAGCAGGCCACCGTCGGCGAGCACCTCGCTTCCCAGCTGCACGGGCGGGAGCAGCGGGGGCAGCGCGTAGGCGCCGCGTGACACGGCGCGAAGGGCGTACGCGTCCTTCTCGGTACGGTTGCCACGCACCGTCACCTTGCCGGTCACGAGATCCGCGACGAGGAAGGAGAGATTGCGCGGATCCTTCATCATCGCCTCGAAGTCGACGCCGGCCTCGACGCGCGCCCGGAACCACCGCGCATCGAGGAGCCCCTCCGAGAAGTTCTTGCCGTGGATGAGCCCGCGCAGCACGGTGCGGAGCTTCGCGACCGAGCACCAGAACTTGATCGACTCCTGCGCCCCGCCGACCAGGTAGCGCATCAGGTTGATGCCGCCGGCGCTCGATCCGATCATCACGTCCGGCACGAATCCGTGCTCCTCGAGCGCCTTCAGCGCGCCTGCCGAGAATGCCCCGAGCGTGCCGCCGCCTCCGAGGATGAGAACCTTCATGCTGCACTCCTGGGGGCAGGATGCTGATTCGTCCACTCGCTGACGAGACCATCGAGCATCGACTGCGTCCGGTGCCAGACCTGATGGTGCAGATCGCGAACGATGGCGTCGTCGTTCTCGCTGGCGCCTTCCGGCATCACGATCGGCTCGCCGAAGCGAAACCAGAAGGGCACCGGATTCGGCAGCGGTCCACGCGGTCCCCACACGACGGGCAGGTCGTACTTGCCATGACCCATCAGCCACTCGCCGGTGCCGCGCAGGTGGCTCACCACGTTGAAGGTGTCGTCGACGCCGGCCGCGGCAAACGGGATGATCGGCACCTTCGCCGCCAGCGCGAGGCGCACGAAGCCGACGCTCTTGTCCCAGAGGAGACGGTACTTGTCGCGCTGGTGCTTCAGGACTTCGCGGGCGCCGCCGGGATAGCAGACGACGAGATCTCCGCTATTGAGTGCACGCAGGCCATTGGCGGCGCAGCCGTACGCGCCGCCGAGCCGGACGAGCACGTCACGCAGCCCGGGTACCTGGAAGAACCAGCGGTCGGCGAGACCGACCGGCATCCGGCCGCAGGCTGCGAGGAGGCGCTCGAAGAAGAGCGGCGACTCGTACCCGAGCAGCCCGTGATTGCCAACGAGGAGCGCGGGACCCGTCGGTACGTTCTTCAGCCCGTCGACCGTGACGGGGTGCAGCACGGAGAGCGCGCGGACGAGCGGCCGTACGGCGCGCACCAGCGCAGGGCTCGTGCGCGCGCTCCACCGTTCTTCGAGAGCTCGTGCGATGGCCATTGCCGTGGCCGATGCGAGTTCCGTGCCTGACGGCGCCGTTCCGCGTCAGCGAGCCAGAGGCAAACGGCGCCGCGCGTCACCGCGGGTCTCGGGCGCCGCGTGCGCGAAGAGCGAGCGAAGGAGGACGCGTTCGTCCCTGCCTCCGTCGACGGCGGCCTGCCGTCCGCCGAGGCGCTCCTCGAAAGGCCCGAGCGTCCAGCACACGTCGCCCGCGAGCTCCTCGAGCGGCGGCAACGTACCTGCATTGAGCGGGCACACGTCACGAGCCTCGACCGCCTCGCCGTCATCGTCCCGTTCGAGCCAGCGGAGCGGGAGGCCCTGGGTGCGGCAGACGTAGGGGCGATGTTCGTAGATGCGGCACTCGCCTTCGGCCCCCAGGAATGCGCACGCGCCCTCCGCGTGAGGGAGCTCCGTCGCGAGGAGGGCCGCGTGATGGCGGCGGATCACGGCCGCCTCGATCGTGAACACCGAGAGATCGTCCGAGCAGCACGCGTTGCATCCGGCGCGGCATTGCAGCCGCTCGCGGTGCGCGGCGACGACGGGGGCGACCAGCTCGTCGCCCACCGCATGAAGACGCTCGACCCACGCGAGGGCTTCGGGCGGAACCGCGGCGGCTGCGTCTTCGCCGGTCGTCATGGGCGTTGCCAGGTAGCGCGGCGGTGCGGCGCTGTCGAGGAGACGCCGGGGCGCGAGCTCAGCTGGGCGCGCCCGAGTA
Organism: Labilithrix sp.; assembly: GCA_028287035.1. The sequence continues at coordinate 13,185 of JAQBQL010000232.1, forward strand.
CCGGACGAAGTACACGACCATGACGACGAAGAAGACTCCGATGAGCGCGAGGCCCACGTGGACGCCCCTCGAGAGCCGGCGCACCCGCGGGAGCGGAGCGACGGCGTGGGGGTGGTTCGGCGGGTGCTTCGGTCGGTGTCTCACGATGCCGCGTTCGAGCACGTTCCGGACCACCCCAGGAACGCGGTGAATCGGGCATGGGACGCGCGCCACGACGTCCCAACGGGACGGAACACATCATCGCCGTTCATCAGGATTCCCGGATCACGAGCACGATCTTCCCGGCGCCGCCGCGCTCCGCGAGGGCGTGCGCTTCGGCGGCGTGCGCCAGCGGCATGCGGCGGGTCGGGAGAAGGAACTTCCCGTCGCGCACGTCATCGGCGAACTCCCGGATCTTCGACGCGTCAGGACGCGCGAACACGCGCGTGATGGTGACGCCGGGATGCAGCGCGGCGACGCCGTCGGGTAGCATGGACGCGTATCCGAAGATCCCGCCAGCCTTCACCTTCGCCAGGAGCGCCGCGCCCGTCTCGCCGCCCACGGTATCGGCCACGGCATCCACCCTCGCGAACGCACCGACGGCGGCCGCGTCGTCGAGGGCGAGCGTGTCGACGCCGAGCGCGGCGGCTTCGGAGATCTGCGCGGAACGAACGCCCGCGATCACGTGCATGCCCATCTTCCTGGCCGTGTGCACGGCAGCACGACCGACGCTCCCGAGCGCGCCCGTCACGAGGATCGTCTGATCGCGCTGCCCTCGAGCCGCGACTCTCACGAGCTGGTCGCCCGTCAACGCCGCCAGGGGGATCGCGGCCGAATCGACGAGATCGCAGCCGTCGGGCAGGTGCGCGACGACGTCCGCCGTCACCACCACGAGCTCGGCGTAGGTGGCCGTGGCCATCGCCAGGACGCGTTCGCCCGGCCGGATCGTCCGCACGTTCTTGCCGACGGCGCGCACGACGCCCGCCACGTCACGGCCGAGAATGGCCGGGAGCTGCAGCGGGAAATCCTTTTGCCTGACGCCGGAGCGAATCTTCCAATCGATCGGATTGAGGCTCGTTGCCGCCGCCTCGATGAGCACCGCGTCGTCCCCGACGACGGGGTCGGGAACGTCGGTCTCGTAGGTGAGCGTTTCCGGCCCGCCGTAGGCGTGAATCACGACTGCTCGCATGCCGTACAGACTGCATCACCGCGTGCCGGGCGGCGCGCGAATTCGTCGATGCGGCCCTTGTCAGCGGTTGTGGAGGGCCTCGAAGAAGAACAGGTAGGCGGCCATCGTGCGGCGGTCGCCGGAGCTGCAGCCGTCGAAGCTGCCGCGCGACGACCCCGACGCGCTCCTCACGGTGCAGCCGTCCAGCTTGCCGATGCTGGTGCCGCTCGCGTTCCGCAGCGTGCCGTCCTGCTCCACCTTCCCGATGCTCGTGCCGGAGCCGTTGCGCACGGTGCCGTCCGACTCCACCTTCCCGATGCTCGACCCGGAGCCGTTGCGCACGGTGCCGCCCTGCTCGATCGTCCCGACGCTCGACCCCGAGGCGTCGCGGACCGTCCCGCTGCTGTCGATCTTCCCGATGCTCGACCCGGACCCGCCCCGCACGGTCAGGTCCGCGAGCGCGGTGCCAGCAACGAGCAGCGCGGCGACGAAGGAGGTGAAGGCAACCGAGCGGCGCGCCAGAGTGGTCATGGACGTGAGTACGGCGGGGCGTGCTCGCCCCTTCCCTCGGCGCGGCGCGAACATGTCAGAAGAGCGCCGCCGCCCCCGCCGGTCTGGCCTCCGTTCGCGAGCGAGCACACGCGCGGCACGGGCTGCTAGGCTCCCGTTGTGATCGGTGAATCGCGAGCAACTTCGCGGATAGTGGCGTGCCTGACCGCCGCAATCGGGGCATCGTGCACGTCGTCCGCCGCCCCTGCCGACCCGCCGAGCTCCATGCACTGGTCGGAGGCGCCCGCGCTGCCCGCCGCGCGCTTCGAGGCGTATGCCGCCGTGGCGAACGACAAGATCTACTTCATCGGCGGCATCACGGGCGTGTTCGGCGACATTCGAACGGCAGCACCCAGCCGGCGGGTGGACGTCTTCGATCCCCGGACGGGGGCGTGGAGCGCCGGTCCCGAGTTGCCGATCGACGCGCCGAAGCACCACCTCACCGTCACTGTCGTGAACGACGCGATCTACGTCCTCGGTGGGTTCGATGGGATCATCGGGCAGACCGCAGGCGAGCCGTTCCGTCCGATCGCCCGCGCCTACGTGCTCGAGGGCTCGACGTGGCGACTCCTCGCGCCACCACCCCTTGCGCGGGGCGGGGCGACGGCGCAGGCCATCGACGGACGCCTCTATGTAGCGGGCGGAGCGCCGAACGAGGGCGAGCCGTCCTATGCTCAGCTCGACATCTATGATGTCGCGAGCAACGCTTGGACGACCGGCAGGAGCATGCCGACGGCGCGCGAGCATGTGGCCTCGTGCGCCATCGATGGCACGATGATCGTGGTCGGGGGCTGGAACGATCACGAGCGCGCAGCGCAGGCCGCCGTCGAGCGCTACGACCCGAGGTCCGATCTCTGGACCACGCTCGCGCCTCTGCCGACCCGCCGAGGCGGGCTCGCCGCCGTCACCATCGGCTCGAGCTGCCACGTCGTCGGGGGCGAGGACTGGGCCCTTCCGCTTCCGGGGACGTTCGCCAGCCACGAGACGCTCGAGTTCACCAAGGGTACATGGGAGATCGACGTGCCGATGCCGACCGCGCGCCACGGACTCGGGCTCGCATGGCTCGAAGGAAGGCTCTACGCGGTCGGCGGTGGGCCGAGCCAGGGCAACAGCTACACGGCAGTCGTCGAGGTGCTCGGGCCATGAGCCGGGCGGCCTTCGCCGCCATCGTCGTTGCGAGCTTCGTCGCGATGGCGGTTGCTGGATCCGCGTGTCGCTCGTCGCGCGAGGAGACCCGCCCCTTGACCGGCTGTCGCGCGCGCACGGCAGGGCTCACGATGCCGACCTTCCACGGCAGCCTGGCACGCACGGGTTGGAGCGCTCAGGAGCCCGCTCTGGCCTCGACGCAGCTCGCGCACGGAATGAAGGCGCTCTGGACCTCCGCGCCGTTCGAGACCTTCGAGACCGGCGGCGTGACCTATCGCGGGCGCACGTATGCCTCTCCGCTGTTCGCGGACGGCGTTCGCATCACGCAAGGAGCGGCGACCGGCGAGTCGGTGAGCGTCGTTTTCGTCGCGACGAGCAACGGTGACGTCTACGCACTGGTGGCATCGGAAGCGTCGTGCGCAGAAGGAACGCTCGCGGCGGGATCGGTGCTCTGGCGCACCAGGCTCGTCGTGCCGGGCGTACCTCCCAAGCTGGACGGACGCGACGACGCGGAGCCGCACTATCCGGGAATTGCCGTTGGAACCCTCGCCACGCCGGTGCTCGATCCGAGCTCCTCACCACCAACGCTGTACGTCACCGCCATGGATGCCGGCGGCGGAACGGCGCTGCCACGCTGGAAGCTGTTTGCCGTCGATGCGACGAGCGGTGCGGTGCGCCCGGGATGGCCAGTGGTGTTCGAGCGGCAGGCCGTCGAGGCCGCGAACACGAACGGTCCGGCCTACTTCGATGAAGATGCGCGGTTCGTGTCCCAGCGTTCCGCACTCGCGCTGTCTCCCGACGGGAAGCGCGTTTACGTCGCCTTCGGCGGGTACTGGGACGAGGCGGTCGGCTGGATCGCGGCGGTCGACACAGCCACGCCGCACATCACGAGCACCTTCTCGGGCGCCGCGGACACGCTCCTCGAGAATGGCACGCGGACCCGTCACGCGAACGCCGGGATGTGGGCGCCGGGCGGGCCATCCATCGATGACACGGGACGCGTCTACGTCACGACTGGAAATAGCCCCGAGTCGGACGGCCCACGGGGCGTGAAGCAATCGTGGGGCAACTCGCTCCTGCGCCTGAGCCCCGAGCTCGCCCTCGAGGACGCCTACACGCCTTTCGACTATTGCGAGCTCGATCGTCGAGACGTCGATATTGCCGGCTCATCGCCGATCCTCCTGCCACCGCTCGCCGGCAGCTCGACGCCTGATCTCCTCACGTTCGGCGGCAAGGCCGGCGTGGTCTATCTCCTCGACCGGAACGCGATCCCGAAAGCGAACGGCGTCCGTCAGCCATGCTCGGTCCGCTGGACCGACGCCGCGCGCGACGCGTCGCTACTTCCGGTCGGTGCCGCCGAGCCCTACTGCGAGGGCTTCGGGCCCGACCCATGCGCGGAACCACGGCCGTCGACGGCGTGCGTGCGGGGACCGCTCCAGGTCTTCGGACCCGCGGGAGACGACGCGGCGGTCGACCACGCCAAGATGCGCACCACGCCGGCGTACTTCCGGTCCGACGACGGGACCTCGTACGTCTACGTCGCCGGGAGCACGAAAGCGCGACGCTGCTCGGCCGAAGGAACGCCGCCTTCACTGGTGCGTCTCCGGCTGGGCGGCGAGATCGGCAAGCCCGCTCACCTCGTGCGCGACGCGGCGGATGCGGAGCTCCGCTTCGTCAACCCTGGGTCACCCATCGTGGTCAGCGACGGCGGACGATCTCCGGTCATCTACGTCGTGGACCAGAACGCGCCGCGCTCGCAGCCGCTGCTCAGTCCTGCGACCCCGGCGCCTGTTCTCTATGCCATCGACGGCGTCAGCATGAAGATGCTCTGGAGAACGGCGCCAGGCGACCTCGAAGTCGGGGGCAAGTACGTCACGCCGCTCGCGGCCCACGGCGTTCTCTATGTCGCCACCGATCGGCTTCACGCGTTCGCCGCTGCGCCCTAGCCCGCAGGACGTGCGCCGTAGCGTGCGCGCAGCTCGGGGAGCGCGGCAGCGATGGCGTCACGCGAGCGATCGCGCAGGAGCGCCGTATCGTTCTCCGTCATGCCTTCGGTGGGAATGGGGGCGAGAATCTTCGCGCACGCGCGAGCCTTGCCGAACCACTTCGAGTGCTTCGGCCGCATCTCTCGCGTGCCGGCGAGCGCGATCGGCAAGATGGGGACGCCGGCGCGGAGCGCGAGTCGGAAGGCGCCGTCACGGAAGGCGAGCAGCTCGCCGCCGCTCGAGCGCGTGCCTTCCGGGAACATCATGACGGAGATCCCGCCCGCCAGCGCCCGTTCACACTCGGACATCATCGCCCGCACGCTCTCGCCCTCGCCGCGCCTCAGCGGGATGTCGCCGCCGAGCCGCATCGCCCAGCCGGTCACCGGTTGCCGGAAGAGCTCTTCCTTCGCGACCCACCGCATGTCCCACGGGAGCCACGAGAGCAGAAAGGGATCCGCCTGCGACTCGTGATTGGCGACCACGACGTACGGCCGATGGTCGATGTCGGCCGGCCGCTCGCCCTCGATCTCGCACGTCCAGAGGGGGGTGAGCGAGGTCGCCGTCCGGCCGAGGCGCCGCAACCAGCGCCCCGGATTGCGCTGCGTCGGATCCCCGCGGTGTCGCACCGACGACACCGCCATCACGGGAAGGAGCGCACCGAGCACGACGAGGAACTCGGCATAGGTGTAGGCACCGGTGATGGGGTGGCTGCTCACGTTGGGGGCCATGGTAGCGCGTGGCGCGGTTCCTGGAGGAGGCTCGTCTCAGAAGAGCGGAGCCCCCAGGAACGTCTCTTCGGCGGCCCTGCGCACGTCCCTCCAGCCGCGGTAGCGGCCGGCATTCGTGGTGGCGACGAGCGCGAAGCGATGGCGCGGCGCGCAGACGAAGTACGCAGTCGAGCCAAGGCCGGCGCCGGTATGGGTCCAGACCGGACCACGCGGCGAATCGACCCCGTAGATCCCGTAGCCGTACCACGAGTCTCGCTCGGGCGTGGCGACGTGCCTCTTCGTCATGTCCGCGAACGTCGCCGGCCGCAGGACCTCGGGTACGCCGTCCAGCAGGCGCGCCGCGAAGAGACAGAGCTCGTCGATCGACGCGTGGAGACCGCCGACCGGCCGTTGGACGTACGGATCGAGGTACTGCGCATCGAACGACCGCTCGCGGCCATCCTCGTCGATGCCGAAGCCCTCGGCATGCTCGCGCGCCGCGGCGACGGAGCTGTCGGTCGTGGCGGTCACCATGCCGAGCGGTGTCGTCACGAACGTCCTCAGGGCATCGTCGAACGACCTCCTCGAGGCGCGCTCGATGGCGGCACCGACGAGGAGATAACCGGTATTCGAGTATTCGAACTGATCGAGAGGCCCGAGCGTGAGCGCGTTCTTGCCAAAGAGATCTTCGTATTCGAAGCCACGTCGAACGTCGCGGAGCCTCAGGATCTGGTTTCGCCCGAGGCCGGCGGTATGGGTGAGCAGACGGCGGAGGGTCACTTGTCTCGCCATCTCGCGATCGGCGAACGAGACCCACGGAACGAGGTCGGTCACCGGCGCGTCGAGATCGAGCGCCAGCCGCTCGACGAGCGAGAGCGCCGTGAGCGCGGTGAAGGTCTTGGTCACCGACTCGAGGCGGAAGAGGGTCGACGTCGTGACGAGCGCGCTCGTCCCGAGCTTCCGCACGCCGCGCGCGGCGGTGAATGCGGGCTTGCCGTCGAGCACGACCCCGATCGCGCCTCCGGGAGCAGGACAGGCTTCGAGGCTGCTCTCGAACGCCCGCACCACGCGCTCCCACCGTGGGTCGACGCGGGGCGTGATGGCAGCGGGGACGGAGGCCGGCGGCAAGCGCTCGGCCGGTCGACATCCCGCCGCCCACGCGGCAGCGCCGACGGCGGCAGAGAGCGCCTCACGACGAGTGAGGGAAGCAGCACGCGGCCACGTCATTCGAGGCGCATCCTGGCAGCGTACGCGCGCGGCGCGCTCCCCGTGATCCGCTTGAACGCCGTGCTGAACGCGGCGTCCGACGCGTAGCCGAGCGAGAACGCGATCGCCGAGACGGGCTCGTCCCCGCGGGTCAGGCGATCTCCGGCGAGGAGCATGCGCCAGCGTGTCAGGTATTCCATCGGCGAGGCTCCGGAGAGCGACTTGAACCGCGCAGCGAACTTCGAACGCGACATCCCCGCACGCGCGGCGAGTGCCGGCAGCGTCCAGGGGGCGCCCGGCTCCGCGTGGATCGCGCCGACCGCCGCCGCGATGCGCGCGTCCGCGAGCGCGAAAAGCCACCCGACGCCCCGCTCCTCGCCCTGCGCCAGATAGAGCCGCAAGGCCTGCACCAGCATCAGGTGAGCGAGGTGCTCGACGACGAGCTTCGCGCCCGGCTGCGCTCCGGCGAGCTCGCGGCCCATCCGCGCGAGCGCCCAGCGGAGACCGGCCTTGTCGTCCTCGTCGCGCAACCGAACGATCGCCGGCATCGCACCGAGGAGCATCTCGGTATGCGCGCCGGAGAAATCGAAGTGGCCGCCGAGCAGCACCGTGTCGCCGCCACCGTTCAGCGTGGCGACGCCGCCGTTCCAGTCGGCCTCCGGGAGGCGGGAGATCGGCACCGACCTGAACGCGAGGTCTTTGGCGATGACGAACCGGCGTCCGTTCGGGAGGAGCACGCAGTCGCCCGCCTCGAGCCGGAGCGGAGATCCGCCGCGCTCGACCTGGAGCCATGCCGCGCCGGAGACGACGGCGAAGTACTTCACCCCTCCGTGCTTCTCGAACTGGATCGACCACCTTCCGCCGAGATCGAATCCCCCGGCGACGTAGGACCGTGGCTTCAGCAGGGAGAGGACGTCGGAGAGCGGATCGGGCGACATCGAGGGGGGACGCTCGCGAAAGAACGAGGGACGAACCAGCATAGTGCGTCCCACGGCGCCGGGCTATCTCGATGTCGCGTCCGGCGCCAACCGCGGCGCAGCCGACGAGGGAGGAATCATGATCAAGGTCATCATCAGCTTCAAGCGCCGCCCGGGAATGAGCACGCAGGAATTCCGCGACTACCGCCGGGACGTGCATGTCCCGACCCTCCTTGCCATTCCGGAAGCGACGAAGCTCCGCCGGCTGGTCGTCTCGTATCCCCTGCTCGCGCCCGAGGCCCCGGAGCCCACCTTCGATGCAGTCGTCGAGGCGTGGTTCGACAGCCGCGAGGAGATGGACGGCCTCTTCGCCTCGGAGTCATTCCGCACGCGAGTCGATCCCGATCACGCAAACTTCATCGACCCGTCCTCGGTCGTCTGGCTGGTCACGGAGGAGCTGGTCGACGTCGGCGAGGCGTGAAGCCAGGGGCGTCGGGCGTCGACCTGCGGGGTCTCGTCAACCTATGCGGTTTGCTCGCGCGTCATTGATGCCGCCCATCGTGTGCCTCCCGATGGTCGGCCGGCCCCTGAACTTGGCCCAGCATTCTGCCGCGCGCTCTGCTTCGAGGGTGGAAGCACGCAAGCTCGACACCACCGCAGCACCGTGTAGGCCGTTTCTGAAATGGGTCGGCGGAAAGCGGCAGCTTCTTCCCGACCTCGTCGCCCACGCGCCGCGGACATTCGGCCGATACTTCGAGCCGTTCGTCGGTGGAGGCGCGCTCTTCTTTCACCTCCGACCCCGCGACGCCGTACTCGCGGATTCAAACGAGCGTCTCATCCGGACGTACCGCGCGGTGCGGGACGACGTCGAGGCGGTGATCGACCTGCTTCGTCACTACCCCTACGACCCCGAATTCTACTACCAGCTTCGCGAGGTCGCCGTCGACGCGCGCTCCGACGCGGAGGTGGCGGCATGGTTCATCTACCTGAACCGCGCGGGATTCAACGGGCTATATCGCGTCAATCGCGCGAACGAGTTCAACGTCTCGTTCGGGCGGTACGTGAACCCGACAATCTGCGATGCGGACAACCTCCGCGCCTGCTCGGAAGCGCTGCAAGGTGTCGACTTCGCGGTGGGTGACTTTGCCTCGGTGGTCGAGAGCGCGCGCCGTGACGACTTCGCGTACTTCGACCCGCCGTACGTACCTATGTCGGCAACGTCATGCTTCACGTCGTACGGGTCGGTGGGCTTTGGTGCCGACGACCAGCGACGCCTGCGGCTCACGGCCGCGAAGCTGAAGAAGCGAGGGGTGCGCGTCCTTCTCTCGAACTCGTCAGCGCCTTTCGTTCGCGAGCTGTACTCCGGCGGTTTCGACCTCTCCGAGGTCTCCGCGACACGCGCAGTGAACTGCCGTGCGGACCGCCGGGGCGCCGTCAAAGAACTTCTGATTCGTTAGCGGAGGACGCAATGGCGGGGAAGGCTGCGGCGGTCGCGAACGGCGACGGGCTCGTGAAAGAGGTCGCGGCGCTTGGGGTCCAGCTCGGGCTGCATGCGCGCGAGCAGTTCAAGTGTGGTCGCCGGATCTGGGGCGCAGAGCGGTACATCGATGTCGTACTGACGGAGCCGACCTCCCGACGGCGGCTTGGCGTCGAGTGCAAGTTCCAGCGCGTCGCGGGCAGCGCCGAAGAGAAGATCCCGGCGATCATCCAAGACATCGTTGCCTGGCCGATCTCCGGTATCGTTGTCTTCGGCGGAGAGGGCTTCTCCGCAAACATCCGGTCTTTCCTGGTCGCATCCGGCCGAGCGGTCGACGTCGCGGACCTCGAGCCCTGGCTGCGACTGTTCTTTGGCCTCGATCTGCCCGTCGACGTCCGCGCGAAGAAGCTCCCGCTCAAGGCGCCCGGAGGAACCTCGGGGGGTGAGGCCCCGCCGACGGTGAGTTAGCCTCTCACGACGTCAACGACGAAGACGCGGTACTCGGCGCCCGTGAGCCGGTGCTCCTGGGCTTTCTCATAGAGCGGGTCGGGTAAGCGTGCCGGCGTCCGCGACGGAGGAAAGTGGAGGACCACCGCGCCGTCCACAGGCGGTCCTTCGAGGGTGTCGACGGCCGCGTAGAACGCACGCGCCTTCACCAGGGGTCCGACCGACGCCGCGGTCGCGCTGCGCGCGTACTTCTCGCGCTCCTCGGGATTGGTGGTCCGTCGCGAAAGTAGACCACGTACCCGACAGCGCTGAAGCCGTTTTGGCGCCAGGCGACGCACCGACTCCGCCTAACCGAACCGCGACGCACACCGCCTCTTTACGCGCGGAGCGCTCCGTCGCTGCCGCGTGGGTCGCCGTCCAGAAGGCGGGCGGCCCCGACGACGGCATCCGTTGCCTCCCCGTGGCGCGACCGCGTGCACGACAGCTGGCATTCGCCGAGCTCCTTGCGAAGACACGGAGGGGCGAGCGTGGTCTCGCTGGGCTCGCGAGCCGGCTAGCGTTGGCGCCTGCGGTGCTCACGGAGCACGTTGGCGACGTCGTGGATGGCCTCGTCGGTTGGTGTCTCGCGTATCAGCGCATCGCGAGAGGCCGGTGGTGGGCGCTCAACGACACACACACACGGGGAGGTCGCGCTGCGGGAGAGGAGGCGCGCCGTGAGGTCCGAGGGTCCCACGGCGCGTCCCACCACGATTGCCCCGGCGGGGCCCCGCGGTCGCGCTACCAGGACGTGCGCGATGGAGTAGAGTCGATCGTTGAGGCGCGCCGAAATGACCCAGCACACGGAGCCGCGAGACGCCGTCCGCATCCCCGCGGGCCTGGCGAAAATTATCGTCGCGTACGCGCACGGCGGCGCGGACCTTCCGAAGCTGGAATTCTCGCCGCTGCGGCGGCTCAAGGGCTTTCGTGGCACACCGTCGGATGCTTCTTGTGGCGTGATAGCGGCTTGCGAGGGCGGAGAGGCCGCGCTGCGACTGAGCGGTCGGTTCGAGGAGCAGGACGGCGACGTCCTCGAAGCCGAGCTCATCGACGGTTCGACCATCCGTGCGGAACACGTCCTCGTCACCAACGAGCAGACGTCGTTGTCCAAGCACCATCCGCCCAAGCTGACGACCGACCTCCAAGTCACCGAGTGGCAGTGGTCGACTGCGGAACAACCGATAGCGTGGGTGGCGGCTCTGCGTGGGGTCCACTTCGGCCATGCATACAACCTCGCGATCAAAGGCCACGGGAGGAGGAGCTTCAAGTCACTTCGCCTTGAGGGCAACGCGGCGTGGCACCTCACGCACCCGGGCGCGTTCGGCGAGCACTCCTGCGTCGCGATCATCGACACGAGCGGCGTCGACCTCGCGCGCGGGCGCCTCTGGCACGACTTTGCCGCCCTCGAGTTCCTCTTCGGCACAGCCCTCCGCTTGGACTTGCTCATCGGCGTCAACGCGAAGAACGAGCCGGTCGCGGCGTACGGGGCGTCGTTCGGGTACCGATATCGGTCGCGACCGAACCGTGAACCGCCGCTGCCCGACGACCGCAACAGCACATGGCTTGCGGTAGCGTTTCCGCTCGTTGCTCGCAGCTTGGAGGAAGCGCAGCCGAACCCCGTCACGATCGCCGCGTGCGGTTACGTCGACTCGACCGTGGGGCACATCGACGGACAGTATCTCTTCGCACAAGTCGCGCTCGAGGCCCTTGCCTACCGACTCACCCCCGAGGGAAAGCCTCTGGTGAAGGACGTTGCTGCTTGGAAGACCTGGGTGAAGTCGCTCCGCGACGCCTTGAAGGAGCACGCCTTTGATGCGCAGGCGCTCAACGTGCTTGCCGTCAAGCTGCGCGATGCCTCGCGACCGACCACGTCTAGCCTCGTTCAACAAACGTTGAGCCGCATGGGCATCGCGGCGCCCGAGGAGGCGCTTGCGGAGGTGGACGGTCGGAACGTAGTTGCGCACACCCTCTCGATGACGGACGGGGAGCCGTACGACATCGAGCGCGACGTGCGCCGCGTGCGCATGATTCGCTCACTGCTGGCAGCACTGGTGCTCCGTCATCTCGGCTATGAAGGTGCCCTCGCGGGCTGGGACCTCGACGAGCGGGGCGACCGCAAGCTCGCCGAATGGTTCCCGGTCAGCGAAGGCGCCACGGCCGAGGCGCGGCGACTCCACGAGGCGATTGTGGACGATCCGCAACCTAACATGGGACCCCTACCGCGCTGAAGAGTTCGGGCATCGCGCGCGTCAAGGTGGCGCCTTCGTGCCTGCTCGACATTGAGGATTGCTACACCGTAATCGACGGCCAAAGCACATGTGAGCGCGACCTTCGAAGGTCCGCGGGATCCCATCGTTCGATCTCCGCCGGATGATTCGCACCGCCGAGTCGAGACGCCCGGGCTTACCTCGCCGGTAGCAGGCGTCGAAAGAGAGCCGTGTATCTTGACTGAGGTACCTCGGACACGTTGGCGCCGTGTCGCTCGTAGTACTTTCCCTGAAAGTCGCACGGTTCCTCGCCGGCCTCGATCCTAAGAATGACCAGGGATCGTCCAAAGTAGTTAATAAGGAGAATGTTGCGGGCGATTTGATCCTTTGCCCATGCGCTCATTTGAGCGGCGGCGAGCCGCTGCGTAATACCGAGAAAGTAGGAATCTAGCTTCTTCGGCATGTCCGCGGCTTCATGCTCAATGCCAGTAACGAGAAACCCCTGATACGCAACCGGTGTTACTCCGTACAGATCCTTGAGTCGCTCGGCGGTCCCAGCGTCGTCGGCAACGCCGATGATTACGTAACCTACAGCGCCAGGGCCTTGATTCGCCATCGCCGAGAGCGTCTTGAAGACTTTCTCAAAAAGAGACTCGTCAAGCTTCTTGGAACCATCAAGGCGCATGAATCCCTGCTTGAAGTCGTAGAGCGCTTGCTCCGTGTGGGACTGCATCAGGATGTTTTCAAACTCAGTGGTCCAGGATGACAAAGCAGGATCTTCCTGCTTGCGCTTGGAGCAGACTGGTTTCAGCAGACCCTTTACGACGTTGACGTTCTTCTCCCGGTCATCGGCACTGAATCGGCCGCCACCGCCTCCGATAGATATGTTCTTGCCTGCACCATCCAGGGCGCTCGCCGCTCTTTTTGCATCTCTGATTACTAAATTGTCGTTAATGAGAATTTCCCATAGTCCCAAGAAGACTGACTGAAAGTAGCGCGGCACACGCTGTCCAGCGTCCGCGAACATCAGTTCGCTAAAGCGTTTGCCCGAGGCGCCGACTATCTCACGGAGCACTTCATGGACCGCCATGTACTGGCGAACGATCGTTTCTACGCCGACTTTGTTGACGGCAGATTCGATCTCGTCACGACGCGGCTGTTTCGCTCCCGTCGGCGAGTACCCGAAGAGCTCGTCGGTAATCTCTGCGCTAGACGACAGCTTGGGCGTCAACAGGACGTAGCCAAGCATGTCCGCTATAAGCTCCTCGTCGCGGGACTGTCGAATGTACTCACGAGTTAGGATGTTGTGCTGGACCCAGAAAATATTGTCGACGTTCAGACCATATGGCAAATCCTTGCTCGTTATACTTATCTGCTTCATTGCTCCGAGGTAGAGTTTGTCGCTCGCCGAAACGTCACCTCGGACCCTAGCGGCAAGCCGCCTCACGAGAAGCGAGAACGCGGTAGTAACGCCAGCGACGCGCAACTCCTGGCGCGACAGGTGCCTGCCATAGGCATTGATCCTTCGAAAGATCTCGTCGATTTGCTCGTGTGACGCGGCTGGGTAAACGGTGAGCGGCAGGCTGTAACCTACGATCTTGACGCACAACTCTCGCTCAACGGTCGGCGTCTTTTGGATGAGACGACCGCCATCGAGAAGGAGCTTTGTTTGCGCCATCGCCTGGAGATCGAAGTACTTTCCGTCTAGGTCGAACTCACCCTCGATGAAGGACACGATCGCATTGAGGCGCTGCATACCATCGATGATCTCGAAGCGGTCCTGGCCATCGTGCTGCACGTCCGCTAGGAGGATCAGGGGGACGGGATACCCCTGGCGAAGTGAGTCAACAAATGCACGCTTCTCGTCGATCGACCAAACAAGCTTCCTTTGATATCGCCGATTCACGAGAAATCGGTCGTCGACGTTGAAACCGTATACCCGCTCAACGCTTTCGCTTCGGTTCGTGAGGTCTTGCTTTATGCTTGCCATCGGTTAGCGGCTCCGTGGGTCGTTCTCTCGTCGACGCGCGAGCAAGGGTAACCTACGTCGACACGGGCGGGGCGGCGGATCTGCAGTGCCCACGCGGTGCACCGCGGCGACGTTGAAGCGTCGAGCGAGGCGCCGAGCTCCGCACGCCGTGGCGCTGCGCCGGCGTCTTCGCTGGCGCAGCTGCGCACGCGGCGCCGAAGAATCTCTTCGCGGGCGCGACCCTACTGGCCCGTCTAGATGACGAGCACGTAGCTCACGAACATCCGCGACTTCCGCCGCGTCTTCCAGTACCCTCTCCGTGGAGTCGTGGGCGGCCACGCCGAGCGGCGCAACGCGCTCGCAATGCTCGACGCCAACGTGCCCGGCGGGCGCCCCGTGACGCTCGGTGCCGACAAAGACAACGACACGCGGCATGCCGCGACCGCAACGTCACGCCGTGCGTGGCGCAGAACGTCACGAAGCGACGCCGCTCGATGATCGAGGCCCGCACTGCCGACAAGCTATTCGTTGAGCCGGCGAGTCCGGAACCGGGTTAAGGAGGTCTTCGGCTGGCCGAAGACGGTTGGCAATTTTCGAGAGACGCGATACGTCGGGCTCGGCGCAAATCAGACCGCCGCGTACATGCTCCCCGCCGCCTTCAACTTACGGCGCGTCGCGAAGCTCATGCGGCCGCCCGCGTGAGAGCCAAGCCTCTCGCCGTACGGGGGGGGCCCAGGTGGCGCATGCTGCGCCCCCCCCGGCCGGCCGTCGCCGCGCCGCTCGACGACCCTCCGTGCACATCCGAATCGGAACTAAGGTGCCGGCGGGCGCCCTGTGGTGCACCTCGGAAGCATTTTCAGCAGCCTGCCAGCGCTCGCGAGTGCCCTAGGCGCGAGATCATCGCGCGACCTGACTCTCTCGGTGTGCGGCACGCGCTCGCTGCGCGCACGCCCCACCCGTGACTGCAACGCCTGACAAAGGCAAGTCACCCAAGCAGGCTGCTCGACGTCGGACCCCGCCATCGCGTACACCCGGCTTCGCGGCTCGGCCATCGCCGATCGACGCGCCTACAAGGACCGGAGAATCATGCGTAGAAGCCAGTGGATCGTGGTGTCGCTCGCCCTCGGCATCACCCTTGCTGCGGGCTGCAAGCCGAAGGCAGGCAAGAGCTGCACCGCCGGTCAGAGCTTCTGCGCCGCCGACGGCGCCCTCTTCTGCGGGGACGACGGCAAGCTCGCCCCGATGGCCTGCCAGGGGCCCAAGGGCTGCGTGCAGCAGGGCACGACCGCGGCGTGCGACACGTCGTTCGCGAACGCTGGCGAGGGCTGCGAGGACGAGGACAACGCGGCCTGCGCGACCGACAAGAAGTCCGAGCTCCAGTGCAAGTCCCACTCGTGGACGACCGCCGCCGCGTGCAAGGGCGCGAAGGGCTGCAGCGTCAAGGGCAACGAGATCTTCTGCGACCACACGACCGGCGACAAGGACGACGTCTGCTCGCGCGACGGTCAGATCGCTTGCGCGTCCGACAAGCTCGCGATCCTGAAGTGCCAGGACAAGACCATGAAGGTGGTCGACACGTGCCGCGGCCCGAAGGCGTGCTCCTTCGAGGAGGAGCCCGCGCGCCAGGTGATCGACTTCTCGTGCGACGACTCGGTGGCGCAGGAGGGCGACACCTGCGCGTCCGAAGGTCTCTACGCGTGCGCCGTCGACAAGAAGGCGATCCACATCTGCAAGGACTCGAAGTTCGTCAGCTTCAAGGCCTGTCCAGGACCGAGCGGCTGCACGTTCGACGCCGCGGCGGAGAAGCTCTCCTGCGACACGGGCAGCGGCGTCTTCTCGGGCGCGGGCGGTGTGGCGAAGGTCGCCTCGGCGAGCGCGCCCAGTGCCCCGAAGGGCGGCGGCGCAGGCGGTGCGAAGACCGCCGCGTCGGCGTCGGGGTCGGCGAAGCCCGCAGCGTCGGCCTCCGCGGCAGCGTCGGCTTCGGCGTCGGCCGCGAGCTCTGCGAAGGCTGCGCCGTCTGCCTCGGCGGCATCCTCGGCGTCGGCGGTGAAGCCCTCGGCCTCGGCCGCGGTCTCGGCGAAGCCCGCCGTATCGGCGAAGGTGCCGGCGAAGAAGAAGCCGTGACGGCGCGGGCGCGGTAACGTCAACGCATGCTCCTCCGCGTGCGCACGGTCTCGGCGCTGGCATCCGCCACAGCTATTGCGCTCGGCGGCTGCGCGCTCGCGGGCTGCTCCTCCTCGTGCACGACAATCGGGTGCCTCGAGGGGATCAATGTCGACTTCACGGAAGCCCGGCGCGGAACCTACGCTGTCGACGTGGTGATCGACGGCGAGGCGTCGACGTGCACGACCAGGCTGCCGCTCCCGGCCGACACCACGGCGTCCCCGTGCACGTCGCCGGACGTCGTTCTGTATCTCGCGGGCAGGACGGAGACCCCTGCGCAGAACCAGATCGGCGGGATGGTCATCCGCCGCCAGAGCGCGAGGACGGTCACGATACGGATCACGCGCGACGGCATCGTGGTTCGCGAAGCAACGTTCACCCCGGCGTACCAGTCGAGAGAGCTGAACGGCCCAGGCTGCGGCACATGCACGGGCGCGCGGTTCACGCTCACCTGACCCCCCGGGAGCATGCCTCGGCCTCGCATCACCAACCGTCAGCTCGGCAACGTCGGAAACATCGGCGACATCCTGAAGCATGCCGCGCTCGTGGAGCTTGCCGCATGGCTCGCGCGCGAGCGGACCGACGTGAGCTTCGTGGACACGCACACCTTCAAGCTCGAGGCGCCTCTGCCCGACCGGGCACGATGGGAGCGCGAGGTGGACGTTCTCACCGCCCGTCATCCCGCCTACGAGCGATATGCGACGATCGAGCGCGCGTCGCTTCTACGGAATGGCCATTACCGCTGCTCTTCCGGGCTCGTGCTCGATGCGCTGGGCGATCATCGTGCGTGTGCCGTCCTCGGCGAGGCGAACGCGGCGACGCGCGCCGAGCTCTCCGCGCAGATCGCCGCCGACCGTCTCGAGAACGTGCACGTGGTGGAGGACGGAGCGTGTGTCGATGACGGCGCCCGCGTCCCCTCGGGAGGCACGCTGCTCGTCCACGTGGATCCGTTCCGGCTGACGACGGAGCTGTGGGCACGGGTGTCGCCCGCGCTCTCGGCGATGTCGTCGCGCTCGGCAGACGCCGTGTTCGTCCTCTATCGCTATTCCCGGAATGCGCGCGCGGCCTGGCCCAACGCACCGGCCGGCACCACGGGTCCCCTCACCGAGGTGCGCGGCGGCCCGCACGAGGTCGCGGCGTACGCGTCGGCGGGCGTCGCGGAGAGGGTGGTGTCGGTCTGCGGCGCGCTCGGGTGGAGCGCGAACGTTCCGGCGGGCGCGGCGACGTCGGCGTGACGATGTCTCGTCGATGCAGACGTGCCCCGCGCCCTTGCTCGCCCATGTCCTCGAGGAGGGGATCTGGGGGAGGAGGCGAAGCTCCCTCCCCCAGCGCTCGCCGGAGGCGACCTTGCTAGTGGAGGCGCCGCGAACCGCAGTCCGCCGATCGCACTTTCGCAACGTGGCGAAGTCGCTCGCTTCTCTCCCAGACCTCGGTTTTCCGGCCGCTTCCGCGCTCTAGCTCAGTCCTCCGGAGTCCTCGTCGATCCGCGGCAACCGCCTCGCCCTTGGAGAGTTCGTGGAGAGTTCCAGCGCCCCACCGTGCCGCGCGGGCGGAGGAGTGGTGACGCAAGCCCCTCACGCGCAGGCTTAGCGTCGGGTGCGTGGCGTCGGCCCTTTGCATGCCTGCACAAACGCATTTCCGAAGTGTGCAGCCGCAATGGCCTCTGCCATCGGCTTCAACCACGGCGGCCGCGTGGTGAACGCGCTGAACCTATTGAGTTCAGCTTCCTCTCGCCGGAGCAGGTAGGCCAGGAAAGCCTTCTCTTTCTCGTCGTACTTCTTTGCCCAAGATGCGCCGGTCGCCTTGTGAATTTCCTCGATAGTGGAGAATGTGTTCGTATTGTAGATGACCGTGTCGTCAATGACGTTTTGAACGTACTCGCGATTGAACGCCAATTCTTCGAGATAGTAGCGACCAGAGGCTCCAAGCCGAATGACATCTCCCGACGCCCAAGGAGGCTCCGGTTTAGAAATCGAGTTCACAAGGCCATACTTGCCGAGATGGTTAAGTGCCTTGAGAACAGGCGCTGCTGTATGACCTAGCGCGCCGAGCCGGCCGAGCAAATCGTCGACGGACACTTCCAGAGTGTCGCCGGTCGTGCTCGCACGCCACGCGAGCACCTGGAGAATGCGTATTGCGTCGAAGTGGCTCGACAAGATCACAGGTGAAACTTGAAAGAGGTTGAGTATCTTGGATTTCTCTTCCAGATACCGCGACGTCGACGTGCGCATCGCCGATCGAAGGAAGAAGTTGAGTGAGGGGCCAAATTCAGGCTTCCCGCTCTTTTCGGCTCTCACATAGCTCTTGTGCATCTCTTCAAGATCGGTTTCCGTGCTCGTCGCGAACGCCTCGACAAATCCAAGTGCGCGACGAATGTTGGTTCCGGCCAGCGCCTGAATGCACGCCTCGATCTCCTTGTTTTCCCCGAGCACAACGTCGGAGAGCATTTCGGCGAAGTCGAACACTGCTGCAGATGGCGCTCCTCCACATGTGCGCGAGAATCGGAGGCTCAACGCCGCGTCCTCGCGAAGGCGCGCTCGGACGTACTCGAAGCGCAGGCGCGCGACCTCGCTAAACGACGGTGGCGTAATGTGGAATACCGTGTACCGGCCGACGTCAAGAAATCCGAGAAGCGTTCCGTCTTGGAACGTAGTGTCACGAAGCGACGTTACGACGGTTGCCTTCGTGTTATGTGCAAGAGTTTGCGAAAGCTGGAATATGACGCGCTCGAATTCCGTCGTTCCACGGTCGACGTTGTCGATGAAGATCGACACTTGGATGTCGCGCTTGGTGCGAAGGTATCCAAGGTATGCTTTCAGATGATTGAGCGGACTCTTGAGGTGATCCTGGATGCAGGCGTCGATCCGCGCATCCATCTCTGGGCTATCCTTAGCCGCTTGGGAGAGGGACGACCGAAGCCGCTGGATTTCCCGCGCGAATACCTCCTTGAGCAGCGCATGCTCATAGGGATTGAGCCCTGGGTACTGAGCCTCAGCCTCGCCGAGGAGGTCGGTCGAGACTTCGTCGATGAGGCGGTCGTGATCAAAGTGTTCAGCGTGTATCTGGGTCTTGGGTAGAAGGTCGAGATGCAGCTGGACGCGGTCGCTGCGACGAAGTTGTGACGCCAGCCTTTTTCTCATGACGGCAAGAAAGGTGGATTTGCCACTGCCCGCGCGGCCCACGATCAGGATTGGCGTCCCGTCCGCGGGTGCCGTGTCGTCAAACGCGTTTGCGTCGACCAGTCCGCGCTTGATTAGCGTCGAAGCCGGCAATGCCGTCGGCAGTGTGAAGCCGGCGAAGCTCTCCAGACGCCGAACGTAGTCGTCGGTGACCTCGCTCGCTACGTAACACCTGTCGAGCATGTCTGCATGGTCGGCATCTGTAAGATCCCCAAAGCACGTGCGCATTAGCGCGTTCATGGGCTGCACGAGGTAGTTCTTGCCCGCTGGGCCGGCGCGCAGGACGTCATTGAGTTTTTTAGCAAAGGGCGGGACCAGGTTGCCTCCGCCGATGGCGCGATTCAGCAGCGTCTGTTGAGCCAGGCCTGACGGAGAAAGAAGCTCAATGAACTCTAGAAGGTTTGTCTCGATGTCCTCGAGGTCGTAGAAGACGATTGCATCGAACTTCTCGGCTGCCACGTTCTGTGCGAACGCCAAAGAGGCGATCCATTGATGTCCGTTCGTGACGACAAAGCCGTGCGTCCCGACCTGCCAGCAGTATTCGCGCGCCTGTTTCAGGACCTGCTTTAGTGGCTTTCCGTGGTTTGTGCTGAGTGTGCTTAGTTGGATCTTTCGCTGCTTGCGATCCGCGGGAAGAGAAAACGTCTCTCCACTCCGTTTAGCTTCAACGACCAAGCGGAGGCTCTCCCCCGACCGCAGGTGGTAGTCGAGCCATTGGCTCCTCTTCGCATCACCCTCAACTTCGGACGCAGATGCGACGTGCTCCTCAGGGTTGAAGTTCTCGACCGGCCACCCGAGGACGTTCTCCAAGACTTCGTTGATGAACAGAAGGCGCGTGGCCGCCTCGTTCAACCCCGATGGTCGTAGGGCGGCCATACGCTCCTTCAGGAGCTTGATCGCCTCCGGAGCAGATCGTTGCGTCATCGGTACCATCTTCTCACCCCGAGCGGGGTTGCACCACTGCCGAACGCAGCCGGCTCTCGCACGTGCGGGCCGTGACCGAGGCGTCGCGCTGCTCCCGCACGCAACGCAGTACCTCCAGCCCTCGGGCCAGCAGGCGACTACGGAGCGCGCGCAGCACGGGCAGACCTCGACGGCGACGGTGCGGCCTTCGACCTGTGCGAAGAGCATGGCCCCCCATCGGCCGCGCTGCGGTGAAGTTGCGTACACTGCAGCGAACGACGAGGGCAGACTTCAAGAGCGAGCTCATACCGCACCCGGCGATGGTGGGCGCCGAGACTGCGCGAGCGCTAGCCGCAGGCGAGCTGCACACGGCGACCAAGATTGTGTTCGGCGCACTCTTACCGCTACTCGCTGAGACCGAGAAGGCAGTTGAACGAGAGCGCGAACGTGCTTCCGATGGCGAGTTCGACACGGCGTCGCTCCGCGGGCCCCTGGAAGCACTGCGCAGGGCGGTCGTCCTGCTGCACGATTCGATCAACGCGTTGGACATGGCCGGGGACCTTGGCGCACCACACGCGTGGGGCGCCATATGAAGGGCTGCGTCCCATCGATGCGGACGCCGCGCGGCGTTCGAGGATACGCTGCGTGCCGGACCAGCTCGGCAATGTCGGGAACATCGGCGACATCCTGAAGCATGCCGCGCTCGTGGAGCTCGCCGCGTGGCTGACGCGCGAGCGGACCGACGTGAGCTTCGTGGACACGCACACCTTCCAGCTCGAGGCGCCTCTGCCCGACCGGGCACGATGGGAGCGCGAGGTGGACGCTCTCTCACCGGTCGGCATCCCGCGTACGAGAGATATGCGACGATCGAACGCGCGTCGCTTCTGAGGAATGGCCATTACCGCTGCTCTTCCGGGCTCGTGCTCGATGCGCTTGGCAATCATCGTGCGTGTGCCGTCCTCGGCGAGGCGAACGCGGCGACGCGCGCCAAGCTCGCCGCGCAGATCGCCGCCGACCGTCTCGAGAACGTGCACGTGGTGGAGGACGGAGCGTGTGTCGATGACGCCGCTCGCGTCCCGCCGGGAGGCACGCTGCTCGTCCACGTGGATCCGTTCCGACTGACGAATGACCTGTGGTCGCGGCTGGCGCCCGCGCTCTCGGCGATGTCGTCGCGCTCGGCCGACGCCGTGTTCGTCCTCTATCGCTATTCCCGTAACGCGCGCGCGGCCTGGCCGGACGCACCGACCGGCACGACGGGCCCCCTCACCGAGGCGCGCGGCGGCCCGCACGAGGTCGCGGCGTATGCGTCGGCCGCGCTCGCGGAGAGGGTGGTGTCGGTCTGCGGCGCGCTCGGGTGGAGCGCGAACGTTCCGGCGGGCGGCTGACCTGGCGGAGTTCGACGAGTCACGGAGTCGGACTGCCGCGCCTCGAACACGGACTGACTACAGAGTGCGCGGGGGCCGGCTCAGGGTCCGGGGCGGTCGTTGTCCGTCGCCGCACCCGAAGGCGACCCGCTGGCGCACGCACATGTACGAGCCTTACTGACGGCGCCCGAAAAAAAGAGCGCGCGCCTCTCTCGCCGACGACGTTCGCCACGCGAAGATCGATTAGGGTGCACGCGCAAATGTGGCAAATCTCTCGGCGCGGCCTGCTGAAGGCTGCTGGCGCGCTCGGGCTCTCGGTGTCAGCAGCGGAGCTGAGCTTCGGTTGTAGCTCCGACCCGGATCCTTCGGTCCCGCCTGGTCCGCGGCCCATCGAGACGGTGGTCTTCCAGTTCGATCTCTCGACGCTGCCCCCCGATCTGGCGGACCTGCGACTGGAGGTCGGCGATCGTCGCTACCCGATCGTGCGCAACGATCCGGCGTCGCTCGCTGACGCGCGGGAACGCAACCCGCTGCTCGCGCTGGTCGCGGACGCCGAGCTCACCTACTACGCCGCGGACGTCGCGCTCCCGGCCGACGCTCCTCAGAGCTACACCGTGAGCTACGCGATCGAAGGCAGCGAACGCCGCTGCCTCGCGCTCGCCGGTATCCACGTTCCTCGCATCGGTGTCTCGCAGGCGGCGGCGCTCAAGGGCGCGTCGTTCAACTACCTCGCCTTCCGGCGGAAGCAGCTGGGAGTCGCGCTCGTGCCCTCGAATAGAGGGGGCGTGCACACGCTCGATTGCGTGGCGGGCGAGTACAGCGGCGACATCAGCGATCTCTCGGAGTTCACCGACGAGTACGACGCCGCCCGCTTCCTGGTGTTCCATCACAACGACATCATCGCGCTCGAGAAGACCGTGGCGGCCGTCGTCTTCCACCATCTCGATTGCGCCAACGGCCTCCAGTCACTCGCGGAGGCGATCTCGCTCGCGGGCGAGACGCAGCCGGTCGGAGAAGGGGAAGGCGTGACCGCGTGGGCGCGCGGCGTCTATACACTCGACCCCGACGGCAACCGCACGCAGCAGGAGGACGAGAAGGGCATCAAGCTCGTCGACGCCAAGGGCCGGCCCATCTACGACTGGCACTACGAGCTCGACGAGCTCGTTCGCGACAAGCTGAACGCGGTCGTCCAGGAGGCGCTCTCCGCGATTCACGACGACGCCGATCTCGAACGAATTCGCTTCCACATCCCGGAGGCGCGCTCGACACGCGCCGAGCCCCTGCCGGACGGCAGCCCCGCGCTCCTGAAGGGCGACGCCAACGGCGCTTATGCGTTCTCGCTCGAGACCGAGAGCTGGTCGGCGGGGCAGTGCGTCAGCAACCTGCGCGCCGACGCGAGCCGCAACGTGAGGTTCGAAGTCGCCAACTCGTACCACCGCCACCTCGGCGTCTTCTGCGCCTACCTCGACGCGGCGGGGAACGTTCTCAAGCGCGCCGACGTGGGCGCGGAAGCGGGTGAGAAGTACGGCGGGGCCATCAACCTCGACACCGACTATCTCCAGTTCAAGGGGTTGCTCGCCCCGCCGCCCTGGCTCCTGTTGGGGCTTCCCGTCCCGCCGCCGTTCGACATCTCGCGGGAGGACTTCGCAGCGAAGATTCCGGAGAAGGCATCGAAGCTCGCGGTTCTCACCGCCACGGTCGCGTTCTCGAAAGGCGACTCGCGCCTCGATAACGTGTTTCGCGACGCCGACCTGCCTGGCCACATCATGACGCTCGTCTCGGAAATGGCCATTCCGATCCTCGCCCTCACCTACGGCGCGCTGTTCACGGCCGGCACGTGGCAGACGCTCCAGAGGTCGCTGGTGGTGCCGGTGCTGCAGCTCATCGGCAAGGTTGCGGCGTCGATCGCGTCGGTCAGCTCGGGCGGTTCCGCGCACATCACGGGCATCGCGATCTGGCTCGGTAACACCGTCCTGAAGCTCATTGCCACCGGCGTCGTCGCCAGTCTCACGTCCGCCTGGGCGGTCGGCGTCGCCGCCGGAACGAGCCTTCGCGCGACGCCCATCATGGGCACGGTCTTCGTCGCGCTCCAGGCGCTCGATACCGGCCTCCAGATCGGCTTCACGATCGGCGCGCTGGCGAGCGGCGTACGCTGCAGGGCCACGACCATCGCTTCCACCAACGCCGTCGTCGTCTCGCTCGTACCGGCCGATCGGCTCGGATTTCCAAGGACCGCCAACGCCTACGAGGTCAGCCTCACGCCCAACGGCGGCGACGCGCTCAAGATGTCGGGGACCTTCAACTCGCTCGCCACGCCGAACCAGGTCGACGTCACGTTCCCGAAGGTGCCGTCGGGCGGCGATTGTGCCGTCGCCGTTCGCTTCTATGTGAAGGCGCAGCCCAACACGTCGCAGGTCGACATCGCGGTCGGCGGACGCGACCAGACCTTCCTCAATCTCGTTGCCTCCGGCGCGTCGTCGGTGCCCGTCACGATCGAGGTCAAGAACTACCCCATCGAGATCAAGCCGGGAACGACGTATTCCCCCACTGCCAAGCTCACGGTCGACGGCGACGCGCACGTCTTCGTCAAGCCCGCTGCCGGCGACAGCCCGCCGGGCGGCGTGGCACTCGCGTGCGAGGGCGCCAGCGAGATGCTGTGCGCGCCGACGTCCATCGCCCTCAGCGCCTCCGCGGCGCAGGTCGGGTACTCGTGGAACGCGGCGGAGGCGGCGCTTCCGCTCTGCGGCAGCAGCGGCGGCGGCGGCACGTCTCTCTTCACCATGCAGAACCTGAACCTCGACGTGACGGCGGCCGGCGGCGCGGGCGCACCCGACGCGAATCTCAAGCGGTACGGCTGCGGCGTGACCAGCCCGGTCATCCCGCTCTACCCACTGTTCGGCCCGGCTCCGCCTGCCGCCGGCGCGTACACGATGTTCGTGCTCGAAGCCGGGACGGGACGGTACGTCCTCCGCGAGCTGAACGTCGGCCGTGAAGAGCCCCAGAACGGCGATTTCCGGGCGGGACGCATCGTCGCCAGGCTCACGAGCACCGTCGTACGCGCCGCCGCGATCAACCGCGCGAGCGGCTCGGTGATGATCGTCAGCGGCAACGCCGGGGTCGATACGATCGAGATCGTCGACCTCTCGCAGCCGCGCCCGGGATCCGACGCCGACGCGCCGACCGCGGCCCTCCGCGGCGGATCGGGCGAGCTTCGCGGACACCTCTCCGAGCCCGTGGCGGTGGCCGCGGTCATCGGTGCGGATGTCTTCCTCGTGCTCGAGAACGGAAACAAGCGAGTGCAGGCATTGAGCCCCACCGGCGAGCCTGTCGTCGACTACTTCGTCGCCGGCACCGGCACGGGCGTGACGAAGTCTGCGTTCCTGGCGCTCGCGGACGACCTGACCTACCTCGACCTGAGCGTCGACCAGGCCAGTGGAAAGATCTTCGTGCTCTCACGCAAAGGCACCATCGGTGCCGCCACGGACTACCGGCTCGACGTCTACGATCCCAGGACATCCTTGCTCGTCACCACGACCACCGGCTTTGCTGCCGCGAACCTCGCGCTCGACAACAACCAGAACGCATTCGCGATCGGCTGGAACACGCTCACGTTCCGCGGTCGGAAGGAGCCAGGGCTATGGGTCTGGTCGCCGAGCGTGCAGCCCGCCCTGGGGGGACCGTGAGCCGCTCCGGGCTGTGGGCCGGCGCGATCGTCTTCGCGGTGGTGCTCGTCATGTCGTGTACTGCGGACGACGAGCCGACGCCGACGACGTCCGAGGTGCCGGTCACCGTCGACCCCGATGCGCTCGCCGAGCGCGACCTCGTGCGCGACCCGAGCCTGCACGCGCAGCTCGGGACGAGCGTGGCCCTCGATCTCGAGCCGAGTGGAGCGAACGAGTCGGACGATACCGGAGCAGCCGGCGTCGACGTCGTTCCTTACCGCGTCGCGCGCGACGAGTCGGTGAGGTTCTGCCTCGACGCGGCGGACGCGATCTCCGAGTTCGCGCTTCTCGACGAGCGCGGTGGCGTCCTCGTCTCGCTGTCGCAAGCGGGGGCTTGCATGACCGCCGCGCTGCCGGCTGGCGACTACCAGGCGCGTGTCACGCATGCTCCGTCAAACGCCGTCACGGCGACGCCGGTCTTCATCCACGAGACCAGCGTGGGCACGACGAACGAGCCGCAGTGCGCGCCGGATCTGTACGTTCCCGATCCGTTCGAGGGGACGCCGACCGATCTCTGGGAGCTCACCACCCCGACGAGGACCATCCAGGCGCTGCCGAACCCCCAGACGCGCCAGCCCGTTCTCTCCCTCCTGAACACGCGCGAGAGCACCGATCCCGCGCAGGGCTTCCGGATCACGCGAGGACCGGACAGGAACGCGAAGATCGCGAACGCCGACGGCCTCGTCGTCGCGCCCAGCGGAACGCTTCTGAGCTTCTTCGATCCGAACGGCACCGCCCGGAACGCGGGCGTCACATGGGAGATGAACCCCGCCGCGGACAACGCGAAGTGGACGTTCGCGCTCACGACCCGCCAGCGCGGAGCCGTCGCGGCGACGTGGAGCGAGGCACCCGCGGGGCTCCTCAGCAGCCTTCTCTATCCCGGCTCCCTCCGGATCACGCTCGCGATGCGGCTCGTCGCACGCGGCGAGGACGTGAAGGCGCTCAAGGTCGGCGAGGTCGCGCTGTTCGAGGGCGAAAACTATACCGGCCGGGCGTGGGTCTTGAACGACGCACAATCGTTCCCCACCGCGCTCGCGAACATCAAAGGATTCGTCCAGCCGCGTTCGGTGAAGGTGGGTTGCGACACGACGCTGCTCGCGTACTCCACGTCCAATCGGTCCGGGACGCCCATGCGCATCGCCGATGCGACGAGCAGGAATCCGTTTTCCTCGCCGATCCAGTCCGCGTCGATCGTGAGCACGCGCGCCATCACCATCGAGACGAACCGGTGCACCGGCTGCAACTTGCGCGGGGTGGACCTGTCACATCGCACGATGGCGGGCCTCACGATCGTCGGCGGCTCGCTCGAGAACGCGAGCTTCGACGGCTCCACGCTCGACGGCGCGACGTTCGACGGCGTGAAGCTGACCAACGCGAGCTTTCGCGGCAGCTCGGTCCTGCGCGCGACGTTTCGCGGCGGAGCGGCTCCCCTCGATGCCACGTCCGCGAAGCTCGATGCAGCGCGCCTGGACGGCGCGACCTTGTCGAATGTCGTCTTCGACCGAGCGCGGTTTTCCGGTGTGGTCGTGAGCGGAGGCACGCTCACGAACGTGACGTTCGACAACGCGGTCCTCGACCGCGCCGACTTCACGGCCTCCACCTTTCGCGCCGTCGCATTCACGAATACCGATCTCACGACGACCCGGCTCGCGGCGGACGGCGTCGCGCCCGCGTTCGGCCTGCTCGACGGTCAATCGCTCGAGCCGAGCCCGTGTACGGTGCCGCTCTCGACCGCGCTGACCTTGAGCCGATTCGCCGGGACACGCGTCCGCTTCAAGCAGCTTCCGGTCGGCACGTGGCGCTCACTCGACCTGACCGACGTGCGTTTCGATTTCTCGGATTTGCCGGCCGCGCAGCGGAAGCTGGAGCGGCAGGAGCTCTGCGGCTTGCGTCTCCGCGGTGTGAAGCTCAATCAGTTCAGCCTCACCTCTTCGTCATTTGCCCAGTCGGATCTCAGCTATGCGGACCTCACGAACGCGCAGCTCTCCTTCGTGTCCTTCGAGAGCGCCCGGATCGATCAGGCGTCGTTCCAGTACGCGGATCTGACCGGGGCGAACCTGAACAACGTCGTTTCCGATTCGGCGCTCGGCGGCGCGGTGTTCAGCGGGGCGCTGTTCGCACCGGCGAGCCTCGTGCGAGCGAGGCTCACGAAGGTGCAGATGCTCAACGCGACGGCGAAGATCCCCGCCGCCGCCCTCCACGACGGCGCCATCTTCGATGGTGGCTCGTTCGACGGCACGGATTTCACGGGCAGCGATCTGACCGGAATCTCGATGGTCGGCGGCTCGTTCACGCGCGCCATCTTCACGAATACGATCCTCAACGGTGCGGGGCTCGGGCGTGGGTCGCGCCCCTCCGTGTTCAGCCAGGCCGTCTTCTGTGGCGCGAAGGTGCAGGGCGCAAACTTCAACGGCGCGGCGCTCACCGACGCGCTCTTCCCGACCGTCGCGACGACTCTCCCGGACCTGGACAACCCTGCGGCGACACCGGTGCCATGCGCCGCGGTCGATCTCGGGACGGCTTCGAAGATCGAGGACGCGGTGCGAACGGTCGACGCGACGTGCCCGAACAGCGTTGCCACGACCCCCGGTAACTCGTGCACCGGAGACCAGTGGGTCCCGCAGATGGAGACCGTCCGCCCCGTCTGCCCCGCGCCGCGCGATGGCGGGATCGGCCCAGGACGCGTGAAGTCCTGCTACCCGTGCACCTCGAACTGCATGTGCGCGACGCAGCGCTGCGGAGGAGGCCTCTGCGCGGGCTGCCAGGACGCGGGCTATTGATACGGGAATAGCGACCGTTAGCCCGCGGCCCGACGTGCTCCGTAGCGGCAGAAACCGTCCCCTTCATGTCGTGGGGTCCTCCCTGCACACTTGCCGTTGTCCCGCGATGCTGCTCATCTTCGAGCGCAATAGCGCATGATCGTCCGCACGTGGCAGCACCGAGAATTCGTGGGCAGCGCGGCTGTCGTCCTCGCCGCATGGCTCGTCGCGCTCTCTGCCGGCTGCGGCTCCTCTCCGGCACCCCGAGAGCCATCGTCACGCGCTTCCACGGAACCGGCAGCCCGCCCACGAAGAACGAGCAAGGCGCTCGATCCGGCGAAGTCGCCGAAGGCCACCACCGTATTCAATGTGGCGGCGCTGCGCTCTGGCGAGCGGACCGCACGAACGCTCCTGTTGCTCACTCCATTCCTTCCGCAAGGCGAGACGGTCGACGATGTGGAGTGGCTCGCGGTCGACGGTCCGTCGCCGCTCGCTTCGCCGACGAGCAATATCGTGTTCATTGCGAAGCGGTCCACCGAGCTGCGCACCGTTCGCGGGCCGCAGAGTGGCTTTTCGACCGTCGCGCCTCCGAAGCCACCTGACGCGAAGCAGCTCGTGACGATTCATGTGCGCGCGCCGAGGAAGATCATACGCGTCCCGTTCTTCGAGCCGCCCGAGACCGTCGAAGAGCTCTCCATCGTAGTGGAGGCGACGGACGATGGTGGTGTCGACTTCCACCTTCGTGAACGCTCGACCGATCCCGCCAACGCGGCAAAGGCCGCGGCTTCGCTCGACGCCATGGTGGCGCGACTCAACCGCGGAGGCGCGCGCGCGCTCACGCAAGGCATGTTCGCTGATGCGAAGGCGACGGTGGAAGGCAATGACGCGCTCCTCGATGTCAGAGCGAATCCCGATCAGGTCGAGGCGATCGTCGAGGTGTCGGTGACACTTGCACGCGGTCCGTGAGGACGCGCTGACCTGATGAGCCCCCCTTGCGCACCGTCGCACGGGTGCCATCGTTGGACGATACGTCTCTCGGCTCCATCATGCCGTAAACTTGCTCGCCGCCCTCGGCGGCGACGCCGTTCGCGCGGAGGCGGTGCCCGACGCGCTCCACAATCTCCCGCACCGTCTCGGCATCGGACACGAGCGCGGCTGGACCATCGCCGGATTCGGCGAGCTCTTCCTCGCGCCGCTCATCGAGCGCTATCCCGATCTCGTCACGATACGGTCGAAACCAGCGCACCGCGCGCCGAGCGTCCCTGACGATGCGATCCACATCGCCGAGCGTCGAGCTCGCGCGGTGTCGGTGAGACCCTATCCTCATCGACGCGACGCCACGCTCGAGGAGCATCTCGCACAGACGCTCTTCACGCGCTCGGAGAACGGTCTTCAGCCCACCGACATCGCCGGACGCTTCGTGCCCCATGCCGAAGCGAGGCTAGGGCGGCCCGGTGGGGAGCTCCTCGCGCCCTGGTTCCACCGTTCCTGACCCATGCTGCGCCTCTCGCGCGACGCCTATCCCTTCGCTGTGACAGCTACGTCGCGCAGCACGCGGGCCTGCGCGCGGGAACCGAGATCGGGCCCTCGGGTGACGGGACGTCTCGTTGTAGCCCGAGGCGTAGTGCTCGCGCGCACCCGGCGGGCCGTTGTGGGGCCCCCCGGCCGCGAGCGCGGCACGGTGGAACGCGCTGACCGTCTTCCTGCTCGGCGCGACGAAGCCGGGGTCAGCGCCGCTTGCGGTAGACGGCCCAGTCCGCGCCGCCCGGCGTGCCGAACGACATCCAGTAAACGTAGTTGTCGTGTCCGACGACGATGCGCCGTCGGTGCCGGGCGTTCCGGCCTCGCAAGGCGTGATGCCTCCGACCGACTGGGGGTCGTCACCCACGCAGCCGGCAGCCACGCCGACGGCGAGAACGGGAAGCAACGCGAGCACCGCGGACGCCAAGCGAGTCATGCCACGGTCTCATCACCCCGGCGATCCGCTTCGACAGCCGCGGATAGGCTCTCGATGAAGGCGCGGGGAACATTGCTCGGCATCGACGTGAAGCTCCAGACCTCCGTGACACGGGGATGTTCACATCGCGGTACGGCGCGCCCCTGCTCTCGACGTGGAGTGGCGCGCGGGCACACGCGCTAGACCTTCTTTCGCCGCCTGGTCACGCGGCCCCTCCTCGAGGAGGGGGTCTGGGGGAGGGAGGCGAAGCTCCCTCCCCCAGCGCTCGCCGGAGGGGAGCTCACAAGTGGAGGCGCCGGGAATCGAATCGCGGGCGGGGAGACCGATCGGCGCTCAACCGTCGCAAACGAGGGGATCGGCGATGGCGCAAGCGCGCTCGTGGCGCCCGTTGGCGACCGTTCGATACCTTCCGAGGACGATTCCCACCGAGTATCGCGCAGCGCTGATCCTCACCTTGAGAAAGGCGACGGTCGACCGGAGTACGGTCGGTGACCTCGCTGTCGCGCGACTGGGGCCGCGCTCCTCGCCCACGTGCTTGCTGGTGACGCGAGTCTCGACGAGATCGGGGATGCAAGCGGAGACCTCGAACCTCCGCGAACGCTGAGGTCGCGAGTGCGTATGATGAGACCGTGTTGACGACTGGTCGGAGCAGCCGATTGCCACGGGCTACGGGCCTGTCGCCCTCACTCAAGACGGTGGCGGCGGCGGCGCGCGCGTGGAGCATCTCGCTCCGCCTTCGCGAGCGCGCGGAATGGCACGTCACCTCCGCGAGTGTGTGCCGATCTTGGAGCCTCCGTCTCGACGGGATCGGGTATCGAATCGAAGCCCATGTGAGCGCGTTCCTCGAAAGCCCGCGGGATCCAGGGTTCGTTTTCAGTCTGATGATTCGCTGCGCTGGGTCGAGGCGCCCGGTGCGAGAGGATCTCGTCCAGACATCCTGGTTCCTAGGGTTGCATGCGCGCCTGGGCGCGGCCTACGCCCTCGAGGACATGCGAGGAGACGTCCGCCTTGTTCGTGCCTTGCGCGGCACAACGGAGCCTTCGAGAGCTCTCCGCGAGCTGCGCCACGTTTCTGCGGCGGTGGAAGGCAAGACATCTCGCCGGATCGCTGACGAGGAACAGCGCGCCGTGAAGCCTGCGCAAGAACAGCGCGAAGACTTGTGGACCATCCTCGACAGCCTCCACGAAGGCAGATGGCGAGTGAGCTCCGTTCACCACTCGCTGCGGCGTCAGGTGCGCGATGACGGAAGCCGATGGAACGTCTACGCGAGCTTCATCGTGATGGTGGACAGCGCAGAAGGACCACCTGGATTCGCTGGAACGGTTGGCGCCTGGTCAAAGCGCGCTGAGCGTCTGAAGCGCGGTAGCCGGATCACGAAGGCGCTCGCCCTCCTTCCACCCGTTGGGTACCGGCGGCTTGCCGAGATTCACTACAACCGTTGGCATCGCGGCCTTGGGTTCCCCGCCGCCGACCGTGAGATCGAGCTCCTCGAGCGCGTCATGCACCTCATGGTGCGCGCCACGCAATGAGCGCGCGGGCGAGCTCGCTCGCCGGGGTGGCGAGCTATGAGTTGGAGCCGGCAGCGCCGCATGCCCGCTCAGCGTCCTTCGCGACACGCGAACGATCACCACGCGCCCCCTGCTCGCCCATGTCCTCGAGGAGGGGGTCTGGGGGAGGGAGGCGAAGCTCCCTCCCCCAGCGCTCGCCGGAGGCGAGCTTGCTAGTGGAGGCGCCGGGAATCGAACACCACGGATCGCGGGCCGGTTTCGTCTCCGGACGGGGCTCGCGCAGATCGCCAATCTCCATGTGAAACGCCGCCGAAATCATCGATCGATCCGCTCGCCGAGATCGCCCCTGGGGCCTCCGAGCCCGCGACGGTTCTGGCCGGGACCGGACGGGCCGAGCCGGAACCGGAGACCCCTTCCGCGGACCGAAGGCACAGCGCACCGAACGACCCCGACGAGGCGCTGCGCGCCGCCGTGGTGGCCGCCGTGACGGCCGGGGACCTCGCCCGCGCCAGCGCGCTCCTCGACGTGCTCAAGGCGGCGCCGCGGCCGGCGCCGGTGCTCCGGCTCACGAAGCCGGGGAGCAGGTAGGATCGCGGCATGGCGCGCCCGACCGCAGCTCGAGCCACGTCCCCACGCGAGATCCAGAAGCTGGCGCACGCCGCCGCCGTCGAGGAGCTCACGAGAACGGGCATCACCGAGAAGGTGCAGGAGCTGTTCGTCAGCGTCTTCCGGACGGCAATGCGACCGACGCCCGAGCACGAGGCGAAGCAGATCTTCACCCGCTTCGTGCGAGCGTTCGGAAAGGGGCCGGCGCGCGAAGTACTCGATGAGTTCGCAGCGTTCTCGATGGCTCATCAGGGACACCAGGGGGGCGCGTACTCTCGTGCGATCGCGGCACTAGGAGGCATTGACGGTCCGGTGCGCCGCCTGCTGGCCGTGGTCGATGCCGGCGAGCCGGCGGCAGAGCGTTCGCGAGGCGGGGAGCGGCGCGAGATGGTCGTGCTCATCGCGACGAACGTCACGCGCAAGGAGCCACTGGACGCGCGGCGCCTCGCGCTGCTTTCCATCCTCGCGGGCGTTCCGACGTGGGACGCAGCACTGGGCCGTCGCCCGGGGCAGGGCTTCACCGCCAAGGAAGCGATCGCCGCCGAGCGCCGGGCGATGGCGCACCACCTGAAGCAGCGCGCGCGATAACCGGACAGCGCCGATCCGCAAACCGGGTTCGACGTTGCCCCGATGACTGAACGCCCGACCCCGGTCATGGTCGGGTCATGTCGAACGCTCAATCCGTATCCTCGTTCCCGACCGAGACGCAGCCCGCCGAGCCCCGGCCCGCACCGCTGACCCTCGTGGTGGCTCGTGGGCGTGAGAGCGGGCTCCCCGACGACGTCCGGCACCAGCTGTCCCGCCTGATCCAGGCCGAGGGGCTGAACGCCGTGGCGCGGGTCCTCGACATGTCGCCGTCCACCGTGGCGAGCGCCGCCGCCGGCTGCGGCGTCCGCAAGGCAAACCGCATGCTGCTGACGCAGCGGCTCCACGCGTTCCTCGCCGAGCGCTGAAAGGACGACCGCCCCGCGGGAGCCCTGGGGAGGCTCGACCGCGGAGCGCTCGACGACGTGCACAAGATGACATCGACGACGACACCTATCAAGCCGCACACGAAGGCCGAGCTCCTGCTCGCGCGCGCGAAGCACGGCACCGCGATCGCCGACATCGACCGGCGGCTCGCCGAGCTCGAGGCCGCTGCGTCGGACCCGTGGCGCTACACCAGCAAGGACCTCCCCGCGGACTGCCCGTCACGCCGTGCGTTCGCGGAGTACCTCCGCACGCACGAAGTCGTCGGCAAGCGCCTCGAGGGGCACGTATGGTCATGCCCGCGGCACGCGTGGCACGAGTCGCGGCGGCGCGTCACGACCATCGTCCAGCGCGAGGCGAAGCCCGCGAACGACGACGAGCAGCTCGCGGAGCGCGCGCTCGCCGGCGCCGACCTGCGTGCGACGCGGAGGTCAGCATGATGACCAACGCCGAGGCCGAGTCGTGGCTGCATTGGCTGCGCGACCTTCGCGATCAGCGGTTCCGGATGCGGCACAAGCTCGTGCTGTTCATGGCGCTGTCGTACCGCTCCCAGGGGCTCGCGCCCACCGCCGCGCTGCTCGAGAAGAGCACGCGCCTCGGCTCGCGCACGGTCCGCCGCACGGTCGCCGATCTCGTGACGTGGGGCTACCTGCTTGCGTGCGCGCAGCCCGACGGCTCGCTCGAGACGCTGCAGCTGGTGCGGAGGTCTGCATGACGGGCGAGCAGATCGACCGCGCCCGTCGCGAGCACACCCGCACCTTGTGCTCGTGGCTCTTCGTGATGGCCGTCGCAGGCGCGTCCCGCGAGACGCTCCGCGAGACGCTCGTCGCAGCCGAGTGGTGGGCGCTGCACGAGCGCGCGCAGAGCACCGATCCTCGTGCGGCGCGCCGAGCGGTCTACGGGCTCGGCGTGGCGGTACGGGCAATCGCGCGGGTCGCGATGACGTTCCGCACCGACGTCGAGAACGCGCCCGCCGAGCGGAGGCTGGACGCCTGATGGAGTTCGGAGACGAGCGCTACGTGCGGCTCTTCGTTCGTGACACGCCAGGGTGGCTCGCGATGCCGTGGCAAGCGCGCGCCCTTGCGCCGCTGCTGCTCCGCAAGCTCGATCGCGCCGGCACGATGGAGATCGGCGACGAGAACCACGCGGCCGTCATCTCGAACGTCGTCGCCTTGCCGCCCGAGATCGTCGGCGTCGGCCTCGAGGCGCTCACGAAGCGCGGGACGGTGCACATCGGCGAGGACGGGGTCCTCGTGTGGCCGAACTTCCTGCACGCGCAAGAGGTCGCATCGAGCGACAAGCAGCGGGCGAGAGAGAGCCGCGAGAGGCGTCGCGAGAGGGCCGTATCGTCACGAAACGTGACGCCTGCGTCACGTATCGTGACGACAGACGACAACGACGTCACGAATCGTGATGCACGTGTGACGCCGCGTGACGAAACGTCACTCTGTGCTGTGCCGTGCTCTGCCGTACCGGACTGTGCTGATCCGAGAGATACGTCCGAGAAGACCTCGGACGTTGTCGGAGCTGGCGCTCCGACCCGTGCGCCGGACCCGCTGACCCTGACGGGAGAGCCGGAGAGCGAGAAGCCCAAGAAGGCGAAGACGTTCGAGAACGAGATCGCAGCGGTGTGGGAGAGCTACGTGGCCTGCTGGAACCGCGAGATCGGCAAGGGAGCGACGCCCAAGCTCGACGCGAAGCGGCGCAGCACGATCAAGGCGCGTCTGCGAGACGGGTACGACGTCGCGCAGCTCACGAGCGCGATCAAGGGGATGTTCGCGACCGACCACAACCTCGGAGCGACGAACGGGAAGAAGTACATCGGGCTGCACGTCGCGCTCGGGAGCGCGGACCAGGTCGAGCGTCACGGGGCGAACGCGCCCGCGCCCACGCCGACGGAGCGGTGGGGCCCGCTCGAGCAGCCGCCCTGCGAGCCCGTGACGGCCGAAGAGCGCGCCCGCCTCGGACGGGCGTACCCCGCGCTCCTGCCCGCGTTCGCGCCCGAGCCGCCGGTGGACGATGCCGCTTTCGACGCGAGCATGGCGGACTTCCTCGCGGAGCCCGCGAAGGGCGCGTCGACGCCGACAGTGACCGCGTCGGGGGAGTACACGCCGGAGTACTGGGCGAGGCTCCAGAAGGCGCACGCGGCGAAGGTGGCCGAAGCTCGGCGCCTGTTCCCCGACGAGTTCCCGGCAATGGACGTGCCGCAGACGGAAGCGACGACGGGAGGGATGCGATGAAGGCCCCCCGCAAGCTCTCACGCCCCCGCGCCCGGAATCGGGGCGAGAGTGGCCCCACGATGGCGCGCGCCGCGGCGACGTTGAGCCGTGCGGGCCTCGCGGGGTCGGGACGACTCAGGGGCGCGGCGTCGAAACGGGCGCGACCTCGGTCATCCTGGCGCGACGCAGACCGGTGTCGGATTCGACCCAGGTCGGGCGCGGTGCATGGCGGGAGCGAGCTCGGGGCCGGGCGTTCGACGACGCTCGCGCGGTGCGACGGGCTGCTGACCCGTCGCCGAGCAGCGAGAACGCCGAGCGACGGGCGTGGTTTTGGCCTGATGCCCAGCAGAACCCCCTCGGAGGAACCTCGTGAAGCTCTCCCTCGAGTCGGGCGGACCGAGCTCCCACGTGCCGTCGGTGACGTCTCCCGCTGCACCGCTGGACGCCAGCGCTCGCGATTCGCGAATCGCGGAAGGCGGCGACGCCGCCACGAAGTTCACGCCGGGGCGGGACCCCGACGCGACAGCCTCGTCGACCCTGGGAGCCGAGCTCGGCACCGCGGGGCAGGCGGGGCGCACCTACGCGGCCGGGGCTCGGTCCCCGCGCTGCTGTGCGGGCCTGTCCCCCGCACGTCTGCCCGCTCGCCCGGCCTGTTTCGCATCGGCCGGCGCGAGCGGGGCAGGCACCTACTTCCACGAGGGCCCCACGTCATGACCGAGCTTCCCCGTTCCCCGTTCCCCGTGCTCTCCGTCGACGCGGACGACGAGCTGCTGTTCGCGCCGAGCGAGCCACGCGACGTGGCCGCCGAGCCCTCCGAGGTGGTCGGCGAAAGCGACGCGCCGATCGCCGGCGCCGTCGAGGAGCCCGCGCTGACCGACCCCGCCGAGCTCGCCCTGCGTGACCAGGTCGACGCCGCGTTCGCCGCCTACCAGCGCGAGCGGCTCCTCACCGACGCCAGCAAGCCCGTGATGCTCACGCTGCTGGGGCTCGCGCCTGAGCGCTTCCATGCCCTGTACCCGCTGACCCTCGCGAGGCCGCAGTGAGGGCCCGCGGACTGCTCGCCGACGTCCTCGCCCCGCCCCGGCTCGCCCCGTACGAGGCCGGCGAGCACCACGACTTCAAGCCCGGCGAGGGGCGCCGGCTGCATCTCGAGCTCGCGTTCGCGGGCGCGACCGAGGGCGACGCGGCCCTGTTCGAGCCCGGGGAGCCGGCGCGGGTGATGCGGCTCGGCGAACTGGTCAGGTGGCTCGTCGACAACGCCCTCGATGACCTCGCCCGCCGCGTCCGCAACACCGAGGTGCCGCCTGGCCGTGTGCTCGTGCTTCTCGTCGGCGACGAGGCGGCCCGCATCCGGCTCGCTCCCCTGCCCGACCCCGTTCCCAACCTCTGCCCTGTGATGCGGGTGCTGCGATGATTGAGAAGTCCCACGGCAAGGCGCGCCCGGCTCTGGTGCGCGCGAGCGACCTGAAGACGGTCGAAACCGACGCGGATCGGCCGGCCGGGCGCGGGCCTGATGGCCGGTTCGCGCCGGGCAATCGGGTCAGCGTCGGGAGCGGGTGCCGGCGCACCCAGAAAAAGCTCCTCGGTCGCACCGGTGGCAGCGACGACGAGCTCCTCGTGCGGCGCGATGCCTTCCGCGTGTTCACCCAGACGATGCGCTCGATGGCCAGCGACGCGGCGCCGGTGCGGTCGCTCGTCTCGCTCCACGCCCGCCACGTGGCCCTCGCCGCGTACTTCGGCGCCCTCGCGTCGGCGAAGGGACTCGCCGAGCCCGAAGGGATGAAGCTCCAGGAGGCGGCGGATCGGCAGAGTCAGCGGGCCGAGCGCGTGCTCGTGACGGCCATCGACGTGGCGCGCACGCTCGCGGCGAAGGGGCCGACCGACAAGGAACTCGAGGGCGCGGTGCGGGACGCGGCGAAGCCCCGTGATCGGAGCGTCGGATGAGCGTCACCCTGGAAGACGTGTTCACGGGCGCCGGCCTCGCGGACCTCCCGGCCTCCCCGCTCCAGCTCGCGGTCGCGCGCGCGGCCGAGGGAGAGCCGATCGCCGACGAGCTCCTCACCGACGAGGAGGTCGAACGCTACTTCGGCTGCGGCCGCTCGCGGCTCGGGCTCGTGACGCCGGTGCTCGTGGTGATCGTCGCGGGCGTCCGAGCGGGGAAGAGCTTCTTCGCGGCGTGCGGGGCGATCCGCGACGTGCTCGCGGCCGACTGCTCGGCGATGAAGCCGCACGAGGTCGCGCGTCACGCCATCGTCGCGCCCACCACCGACAACGCGTCGGCGACGTTCAAGATCCTGCTCGGCATCATCGAGTCGTCGCGCGTGCTCCGGCGCATGGTGGTCGGCGCGCCGACGAGCGACACGATCGAGATGCGGCGGCCCGACGGGCGCGTGTTCGAGATCGTGGTGGTCGCCGCGTCACGTGGTGCGGTCACGCTGCGCTCGCGGTGGCTCGCCGGGTTCACGCTCGAAGAGGTCGCTGGGTTCGGCATCGAGGGCACCGGCGCGGCGGTGAACGGCGAGGAGCTCCTGCGCGGTGGCGAGACGCGGCTGCTCCCGGGCACGCAGGGTCGGATCGTCTCGTCACCCTTCGGGCAGCAGGGGATCCTGTGGTCGCTCTACCAGGAGGCGTTCGGCAAGCCGGGGCGCACGCTCGTGGTGCACGCCCCGACGCGCGCGCTGAACCCGTCGTTCCCTCAGGCCACGATCGATGCGGTGCGAGCGCGTGATCCAGACGGCGCCGCGCGTGAATACGATGCGGCCTGGATCGACGCGGTCACGGTCTACTTCGAAACGGTGCTCGTGAAGGCGGCGACGCGCGCGACGCCCCTCGAACGATCGCCCGTCGAGGGGAGCGCCTACTTCGCGGCGTGGGACGCGGCGACCCGGGGCAACGGCTGGACGCTCGTGGTGAGCCGCGTGAGCGACCGTGCGCAGAAGCGCGTGGAGATCGCGCTCGCCCGGGAGTGGCGCGGGTCGAAGGCGACGCCGCTGTCACCGAAGACGGTGATCGCCGACGCGGCGAAGCTCCTGAAGCCCTTCGGGGTGACGACGGTCTCGGTGGACCAGTGGTCGATCGACGCGCTCCGCGACACGGCGTCCGAGCAGGGTCTTTCCCTCGTCGAGTGCGGGACCGCAGATCGGGACGAGGCGTACGCGGCGACGCAGATGCTGCTGAGCAGCTCGCTGCTCGAGCTGCCCCCGCTCGCGATGCTCGCTCAGGATCTTCGCGGCGTGCGCAAGATCATCACGCCGCGGGGCGTGCGCATCGACCTCCCGCGCACCGCCGACGGGCGGCACTGCGACTTCGCCCCGAGTCTCGCGCTCGCGGCGTGGCGCGCCCACCAGTGCGCGAACACGTCGACCGCCATCGCGCCTCCGGTCCGGCAAGTCGACCCGACGAACGCCCCCATGGGCTACGGCGACGCCGCGAGCGTGAACGTCGGGCCGGGCCGCGGCTCGCCGGTGCGCGACTTCCTCAACTCCATCGGGGCCGACCCCTACCGCTACTGACCCATCACGAAAGGACCAGCACCACCATGGCATCAGCTCTCGAGACGAACGCGGACACCGCGATCACTTCCGCCGGCGTCGCCGCGGCCGCGCGCACGTTCGCCGGCGTCCTCAACACGGCGAAGGCGAGCTACACCGCGAGCAACGGCTCCGGCCAGCAGTCGCACCAGATCTTCCTCGATCGGCTCAACGCAGCGATGCTCGCTGCCGGCCTCCCCGCCTTCCACGGCGTCGGAGGCGTGTGAGCTCCTCGCTCCTCATGGCGATCGGGCGTCTCGCGTACGGCGACGCCGTCGGGCGCGTAATGATCGCCGCGGCCGCGTCGAAGGCATGGCGCGACGCGCTCGACGCCGACGAGGCGCTCCTGCAGCGCGTGGCCGACGAGATGCTCGACGACGAGGTGACCTCGTTCGGCGAGCTCCTCGAGGCGGTGCTCGTCCAGGCCGTGCTCGAGCATGAGACAGCCGCGCTCGTCGCGGCGCGCGAAGAGCAGCAGATCACCATGTACCGCGCCGCGTGCGAGATCGGTCTCCACGCCGCCTTCATCAACCTTCGCGCCCACGCGGCGCTGCGCGAGCGGCTCGACGTGGCTACTTCGACCTGAACCCCGAAACGAAAGAGAGAATCACCATGAACACGACCATCGCAGCCAAGCAGCTCGTCGCCGAGATCGCCACGCGCAACCCCGGCCAGTCGCCCGAGCGCATTCGCGACCTCGCGATCTCCACCATCAAGATCATGTCCGACATGGAGGTCACGACCGCCATGTCGGGACGGGAGGGGGCGACGCAGATGCGCGCCGGCGGCGCAGCTCCGGGCTCGTGCCCGCTCACGATGAGCGAGCAGGCCCACGCCCTCGCAAAGGAGGCGGGCATCTCGCTGGATCAGGCGATGCGGCGCGTCTCGCAGGCGAACCGCGCGACCTTCGTGCGGGGCCGCTGATGCTGCCCCGCATCGAGGAGACGCAGCCGCGCGCGATCGTGCGCAACTACGGCGCGGCGGACGTGATGCAGGCGCGCGTGGTGGCGTGGGACCGCGAGGGCTCCCGCCGCTTCCCGTCGCTTTCCCCCGGCGTGCGTCCGCTGCGCGCCGACGACACGCTCGCCGACGTCGCTGGCGTCGCGCACGAGCGCATCGAACGCCTCGCCGACGCCGAGCGCCCCGGCCGCGCGTACGCGTCGACGATCACGTCGGGGGGCTTCGCGTGGTGCGAGTTCACCGGCGACGTCCGTGCGGCAGAGACGTCGTGGATGCGCCTCGAGTCCATGACGGACGGGGCGGAGCTCACGATCGACTTCGCGACCGGCAAGGTTCGAAGCCGCGCGGACGGCGAGCCCCTCTTCGGCTTCGCCATCTACGTCGTCCAGGGCACGACCAACGTCTGCGTGCGCCTGGCGCAGACCTTCCCCGAGCTGCAGTGAGCAGCAGCGAGCCCGTCACGCGGCGGGCTCGCTGTTCCTCGAAAGGATCACCGATGAGAGACCACAACGACACGACCACGGCGCCCGTCGGCGCGATCTCGCTCGAGCAGTCGGCGCACGACGCGGTCGCCCGCGGCGTTCCGCTCGCCGGCGCGCTCGCCTACTTCATGGGGGCCCGCGCGCTCGCTCGCGAGGCCATCGCGCTCCACAACGGCGCGCTCGCGGCGGCGAAGGAGCGGTGCTCCTGATGGCGCTCGAC
This sequence comes from Labilithrix sp., assembly GCA_028287035.1. Next base: position 53,519 of record JAQBQL010000232.1, read on the forward strand.
CGAAACGCAGCGAAGGCGATCGTCGCGGCGTACTACGCGAACCGCGACGGCACGACTCCGGGCGACACGCGGGACTTCGAAGATCTCGTCTTTCGGATTCTCGACGGGATCCGCACGAGCGCCGTCGTCCTTCCGAGCGGCTCGCCGGCGATGGCGGTCGGAGGCTCGGCGGTCACCGGGCAGGGCAGGCTCGCGTGATGCGCACTCTCAACCTCGACGGAGGGGCTCATGCCGCTTGACGCAGCAGCAGCGCGGGCGGTCGCCACCGCGATGGTAGACGGGTCTGCCTCGAAGGGAGGCATCTATCGTCAGGAGACGATCGACGAGCTCGCCAAGTTCGTGCTGGCGATCTTTCAGGGCATCACGGCGAACGCCGTCGTCACGCCGAATGGCTCGCCCGCAATGGCGGCGGGCAGCACGGCGGTGAGCGGAACGGGGAAGATCACATGAGCCACCTCGCGCGAGTCCAGCCCGACGCGACGTGGGTGCGCGGGTACATCACCACAGGCGCGGACCTGAAAGCGCTTGACCAGAACACCTTCGTCGCGGTCAACGGCGACGACGGAGGGACGTGGAGCCCCGCGGCGTCCATCTACATCGGAGGCGCCGGGCTCGTGCTCGCTGGACCTTCGATCCTGTCGAACTCGCCCACGGGCATCGCTTCCGTCACGCTCGACGGCGTCACCTCGTTCCTCACCTTCGGGCGCGGGACGGCCGACGATGTCTTCGGCTACGCCGGCGAGCAGGCGTACACGCTCCCGACGCCCATCCTCGAGCACTTCGCGCAGTTCAGTGATGCCGTCGTTGCGCAGCTTCCCTATCCGAACGGCCCGGCGGGCGTGCGCGCGCTCGCGCCGGGAGCACGCTTCCTCGTCCCGTTGCGCGTCTACAACGGCGGTCGGTTCCAGAGCCTGACGTTCTACTGGACCGTCGGCGAGACCCACACGAATGTCCCCAATCAGGTCCCCGCGATCCGCGTGATCGCGGTCGACGTGAACGGGAACGTGACGCCGCTTCGCGCTCCGGACGGCACCACGACCGACGTGAACGGGTGGCTCGCGATTTCCACCGCGTCGACGGGCGCGCTCTACGCCGCCTCGCTCGCCAACCAGCAGGCGCTCTACCTGTGCACCGTCGATCACGTCGTCGACCTGTCGAAGTACTCCTACTTCGTCGAAGTCCTCGAGGAGTCGGGAAGCGGCGCGTGGACGACGACCGGCAACATCTTCACGAGCGCAGTCGGCCGGTTCGACCAGATCTATCAGTTCGACGGGAGGCCCTGATGCACCAGAGCGCCGAGTACAGGAGCGTGACCGAGGAGCTCGGCGAGGAGGTGCGCCTCGTCGCGGAGATCGACGACGCGCTCGTCTCAACCGAGCTCGACGCGCTCGCGCGGGACGCGATCGCTCGCATGCGTGAAACCATCGCCCGGCTGCGTCTGCGCCGCGGCGGGCTGAAGGAAGGATCGTTCGATGCCTGAGATACGGATCAGGGTGGGCGCCGTGGGCGACGCCTCGCTCACGACCATCTTCACGGGGATGGCCGAAGCCGCCAGGCGCGCTCGCGCCAGCGTGCAAGGCGAGTTCGACAAGCTCGGTGCGGGCATCGGAGCTGCCACCGCGAAGGGCGCAGGGCGCGCGGCGGGCGAAGCCGACAAGAGCGCCGCAGCACAGGCAAGAGCGGCCGAGCGAGCCGCCGCTGCACAGGTAAGGGCTGCCGAGAGGGCCGCTGCCGCTGAGGCGAAGGCGCGCGCAGCCGGCGCCAAGGCAACGGAGAAAGCCCGTAGCGACGAGCTCAAGGCGACCGAGAAAGCCGCCGCCGCCGGGGCGAAGGCCGCGGAGAAGGCTGAGGCGGAGAAGACGCGTGCGCTCGAAGCCGCCGCGAAGAACCGCCAGCGCATCCAGGACCGCTCCGCCGAGATGGCGGGGCGTCTCGCGCTCAAAGGCGTCGACGACGCCGAGAAGGCCGAGAAGGCGAAGAGCCGCCTCGCCGCGGCGTGGCAGCGTGAGCAGGCTCGCTCCGCCGCCGCCGAGAAGCGCACGGGCGCGCGCCGGCAGGACGCGGACTGGCGCGCTCAGGATCGCGGATTCTCGCGCAGCAACGCAGCTGTCGCGCGCGTCGTCGGGCGTGTGGCGTCCGGCGCGCTCGACATGGGCACGCGCGTCGGCGGCGACCTGCTGCGAGGGATCGGCGTCGAGACGAGCCTCGCGGGCATGTTCGGGCAGGGCGTCGGGCTCGAGAAGCAGGCCGTCGACCTTTCGAACGCCGGCTACATGCCCGGGAAGGCGGGCGCCGCAGGGAAGCGCCAGGACGCCGGCGAGCTCGTCGCGCAGGTTCGCCAGGTGAGCACCGCCACCGGAATGGACCCGACAAAGGCGATGGAGGGTCTGCAGGCGTTCGTGGGGAAGACGGGCGACCTGCAGACTGGCCGCGACGTCCTCGCCGAGATGGCGAAGCTGTCCCGCGCGACCGGCGCCTCGCTGGAGGACATGACGTCCGCCGCCGGCGACGTCGCGAACGGGCTCGGCGACGTGCCCGACAAGGCTGCGCGCGTGGCCGAGGTCATGCGCTCAGCCGCGGCGATGGGCAAGGAGGGCGCCGTCGAGGTGAAGGACCTCGCCACGCAGATGGCGAAGCTGCAGGCGGGCGCCGCGCAGTTCACCGGCGGCGGCGCGAAGAACATGGGCGACATGGTGGCGCTCGCGCAGATGAGCCGCGCGAAGGGCGGCTCGGCGAGCGCGACGCAAGCCGCGACGAGCGTCGCGAGCTTCGTGAGCACCTTCGACAAGGGCGCGCGGCTCGACAAGTTCGACAAGTACGGCGTGAAGGTGAAGGGCGAGGACGGGCAGAACCGTCGCTCGATCGACATCATCGTCGACGCGCTCAAGGCGACGAACGGCGACTCGCGGAAGATGGGCGAGATGTTCGCCAGCGAGGGCACCAAGCGCGTCACGCGCGGATTCCAGACGATCTACAACGAGGCCGGCGGCGGCGACGCGGGAGCCGCGGCGGTCCGCAAGGCCTTCGAGGACCTCGCGAGCGCGACGATGTCCGGCAAGGAGATCAACGAGTCCTTCGCGGCCTCGATGAACACGACCGAGGCGCGCGTGCAGGTCTTCAACAACCAGATGGCCGCTACCGGTGACCAGGTGCGATCGAACCTCATGCCGGCGCTCGTCGCGCTGGCGCCGGCGGTTCTCTCGGCCACGAAGAGCCTCGCGGAGCTCGTCGGCAAGCTCACGGGAAAGACCGAGAACGACAACGACGATGCCGGCCGCGGCGCCGATCAGAAGACGCTCGAAGATCGGATGCTCCTCAACCGCGGCGTGCACGAAGGCGCCGTGGACCCGAAGGCGCTCGCGGCTGGCGACGAGGACGTGTCAGCGATGGCGCGTCAGATCGCGATCAAGAAGAAGCAGATCGCCGACAACGAGATGGCGCCGGTGACGAAGCAGCTCCTCACCGGCTGGGGCGGGCAAGCCATCGTGAAGGCGGGCGAGGAGAAGAAGGCGATCGACGAGCAGTCGCTCGCGTCGATGGTCGAAGAGCAGAGGCGCATGAGCACGCTGCTGCACGACATCCGGTCGGGCGTCCTCAAGGTGCGCGTGGAGAATGCGCACGAGATGAAGTCGCCTGCCGCGCCGGCGCAGCTGCCCGGTCGCAACCCCGCCGCCACGTCGCCGGCGGGCGCGAAGATCGTGCACTCCTGATGTCAGCCGCCCTGCTCCTGGACGAAAATGACGTGCGCGAGGTTCACGACGTGGGGCGCCTCTGCCGCGCCCACCGTAATCGATTGTTCGTCCACGCTCTGCAGGGCGCCGTCAAGGCTCGTCCCGTCCGAGAGACGGACTATCACGCGCGTGCGGCCTGCCGGCTTGGACAGGAACTTTTCGGCGAGGACATCGGAGATGTTCATGCGACCAGCAGCGCATGCCCGGCGCGCGCCCGTCACCCCTCCCAAGGCGTATGCGGTCTCCCGCATGTGGGTGCGGTAGCGTCTGGCGCGGGAGGCTCGCATGGGGAAGCGATGGACGGTCCCGGAGTTCGCCGCGTTCGCGCTCGGCGAGGACGACGCCGCCGCGCAGCGACGTGCTCGCCGGCTGCTTCGCGACCTCGATCGCCGGCACGCGGGGAGGCTCCTCGCCGACCGGCCGCGCGGGCGGCTCACGGTCTCGGTGGCGAGGCTGCGGCGTCTCTGGCCCGACCTCTTTGGCGACGTGCCCTCGATCGAGTGGCGCGTCGAGGCGCTCGAGCAGAACGTCGCGCAGCTCCGTGTCGAGCAGACGCGCACGGCGAAGCAGGTGCAGCAACTCGCCCGCGACGCGGCGAAGCTCAGGACGCCGGAGCCCGCGCGCGCGGTGCGGTACGTGTGGCCGAGCGAGGAGCGTGCGGCCGCGGAGTGAGCGGGGTCGGTGCCCTCGAGCGACCGACCCCGGCCGGGCTACCGCTTCGTCCAGTTCATGACCGCCCCACCAGGCGTTCCCTGCCCGCCGCACGCGGAGCACGGCGTGAAGGTGTCACCCACTGTGAAGTGGGCGCTGTCCTTGTGCTGCTTCTTCTCACAGGTCCCGTCGTACGTGCCGGCCGCCGTGCACTTCTCCCCGGTCTTCATGATCCGTCCCCGCTTTCGTCGGCGCGACAATGCGCCGGAGACGAGCGGACCCGGTTGCGAGCGACGGGTCACCCCTCCCAGGGAGCATGCGGTTACCCGCATGTAGGAACGATCTGCGCCGCCACCATAGACATCATAACAACATGTGCTAACGTGTCTTTTGAGGTGATAAACATGGCCGCAATGGCAAGGCCCCCCAGCGACAACGTATTTCAAGTTTCGTTCAAGGTTCCGGACGCATGGCGCGACATGGCAGACGCGATTGCACGCGAGATGTCGACGCCCGGCATCGCGACCACGCGGACGGATGTGCTGCGCCGCGCGCTGTGGATCGGGCTCGAAAAGCTGCAGGCGGAGCATCCCTCCGCCCCCCCGGTAAAAACGAAGAAGCGCTGAAACAAGGTGCGCCTCGCGTGGCCGGCCAGCCACCGAGGCGCGTGGTCCGAACCTCTTGGAAGGAACGAACATGACGAAGTCTATCGGAACGAGAAGAGCCCGCACCAGCAACCCCCCCGCGAGCGGAGCCCGCGAGAGAAGAGCCCCGGCGCCTGCCGTGGCGCCCACGATGCCGCCGGCGAGCGGCGTGCGCGTGGCGACGGCCGCCGGGTCGCCGCGGCGCTTCATCGACACGCGCGAGCTCCAACCGGGGACGGTCGCCGCCGAGATGCGTTCGCACCTGAGCGCCGCCGAGCAGCGGCTGCAGGAGCTCGTGGGCTGCGTCGCGACGGAAGCGGACGAGCGGGTGTCCACGCACGTCGCGGACCTGGCGAGGATCGCGCTGCGGCACATCAGCGGCGCCCGCGCGCCGCTGCAGACGTCGGACGACGCCGATGCCGATGCGGACGCCGACGCGCCGCCGCCGTCTGCGCCCACGCGGGGCGACGAGAAGCTCGCCGCGAGCATCCTCGGGGTGCTCCGGAACGCTGACGATCGCATCCTCGCGCTCTACCAGGGGCTGATCGATCTAGGCGGCGACGGGCCGGTCGACCACGAATCGATCGTCGACCTCCTGCTCGTCGTGCGGCACATCGAGTGCGATTACCTCGAGCTGCGCTCGGACGCCCACGACGTCCAGGCGAAGGCGGTGGCGCGATGACCGCCCGCGACGTCGACGCGTTCCTCGACTGCGTCCTCGCGGCCGACCTGGACGCGCTCCGGGAGGAGGCGCGCGCCCGAGACACCGAGCCCGCGCCGGCGTACGTGGCCGCCGAGCAGCACCGCGCGCTGCACCGCGATCACGAGCTCGCCGCCGACCTGATGCGCGCGGGCGCGAACGCAGAGATCCGAACGTGGGCGCGGCTGCGCGTCCTCGAGATCGAAAGGGAGATGGTCTGACGATGACGACGTACAAGCTGCGCGCGGAATGCCTCGAAGACGTGCTCAAGCTGATCGAGCGCATCGCCGCGGTCGACGCTGGCGAGCACATCGAGTTCCACGTCGCGCGGATGCATGGGCTCTTCGACGTGGAGCTCGAGATTTCGACCGGGCTGGAGGTCGGCAGGATCCTCACGCTGATCGAGGAGCTCCCCGACGCGCACCTGATGCAGGACACGATCAAGCCGCTCGCGCAGTACAGCGCGGGGCGAGAGGGAGGCTGAGCAATGGCACGTCCGGCGACAGGGTCACCCCGATGGAACGCGAAGGAGGGCCGCTACGAGGCGCGCATCACGCTCCCGGGCGTCGGTCGCCGGATCGTGCCGATGCCCGGGATCGAGCGCGAGGACACCGCGCGCGCCGCGCGCGTCGCGCGGCTGATCAGCGACAAGGCGCGGAAGCTCGGCGCCGTGCCGGAGAGCACCGCGGAGACCGTGAATGAGTGGTTCGAGCGCTACTACAAGGCGCGCGAGCTCGGGCGCCGTGGCGAGTCGGTGAGCGACTCGCGCGGCCGCTTCCGCAAGTGGGTGAGCCCGCAGATCGGGACGCTCCCGATCGTCGACGTCACGCGCGACAAGCTCGAGGCGCTCGTCGCGAGCCTCGACAAGAGCGTCGAGCGCGGCGAGCTCGCGTGGAAGACGGCCGCGAACGCGTGGGGCGAGGTCACCGCCGGATTCTCCGTCGCGGCGACCGCGAAGGATCGCGCGCTGCGCGTCCTCGCCGCGAACCCCGCCGACGGCGTGCACGGACCCGACCGCGGGATCCGCAAGTCGAAGCCCTTCCTCCGCCCCGACGAGATCGCGAAGCTCCTCGGCTGCGCGGCGATCCCGCTCGAGCGCCGCCACGTCTACGCCCTCGCCTGCTACACGGCCATGCGCCAGGGCGAGCTACGCGGGCTGCGCGTCGGCGACGTCGACCTCGACGCGATGCAGATCGGCGTGGTGCGCCAGGCGAAGAACGGCGTTGAGAAGACGAAGACCAAGACGGGCCGCGCGCGGCCGGTCACCATCGAGCCGAACCTGCTGCCGCTGCTGCGCGTCCTCGTCGAGGGCAAGAAGCCCGACGAGCACCTCGTGAGCGTGCGCGCGCACAACCGCTGCGCGTCGCAGCTCCGGGAGGATCTGCAGACCGCCGGGTGCACGCGCCCTGCCCTCTTCGTCGAGGACGAGATGCGCGCGCACCTCACGTTCCACAACCTCCGGGACACGTGCCTTACACATATGGCAGTGCGGCGCGATCCCCCTCAAGACGTCCAGTGGCGCGCCGGGCACACGACGCCCAAGCAGACCGAGGAGTACATCGGGAACGCGCGCTACGAGGCGGGGCCGACCTTCGGGACGCCGCTCGCGCCCCTCCCCGCGGCCCTGCTGCTCCGAGGGGAGCAGCCGGAGCCGCCGGAAGGTTCTGCCAGGGTTTCGGCTTTCTGGCCGGATGACATCCAAGAAACGTCGTCAAAACAGTGGAGGCGCCGGGAATCGAACCCGGGTCCGAAAATCGCGCGCTACCTGACTCTACGTGCGTAGCTGGCCAACTAAATCGTCCTGGATTGCGCGGACCAGCGCGCTCTCCCCGAGACTATCCACCTGTTTGATTTCGCCTCGGCCCCGGTGACCCGGACTCTGGCTAGCCAGTTTGCTGACGGCTTCCCCAGGGTACTGGCAGACCCTTGGTTCATCCGGCTCTCAGGACTGCTGTTTAGGCAGCGAGAGCAATTGCGTTATCGTTCGCAATTGTGTTTCCCGCGAGGTTTTTACGTGGTCCCACGAGACCCACGGCACGCATCAGAGTAGTCGAGATCTCCGTCGAAGCCGATCGCCCCCGAACCCGGGGGAGGGGCAGACGTCAGCCTAGGGCGACCGGGCCGCTCACGCAAGCCCCCGCCGCGGCGCCGCAGCGAAACGCGGACCGACGCGTGACACCCACCTGACAGATTGTGTGGGCATGCTGCGCCGTGCCGTTTTTTCGTCATCGCGAGGACCGCCTGCCCGTCGCCATCATCGCGGCCATGTTCGCGTGCGACGTCCTCGTCTTCGCGACCGTGGACTCGGTGCCCTTCCTGGTGGTCTGGGCCCTCCTCGGGATCGGGCCCAAGGGCGCCGTTTCGGCCTTCAACCACCACCATCAGCACCTCAGCGTCTTCCGCGTCCCGGTCCTGAACCGCGCGCTCGAGATCATGTACGGCCTGCAGACCGGCATCACGAGCCACGGCTGGGTCCTGCACCACTCGCTCGGGCACCACGTGAACTACCTCGAGCAGAAGACCGACGAGTCCCGCTGGCGCCGCGAGGACGGCGTACCGATGGGTGAGCTCGAGTATTCGCTCAACGTCGCCGCCACCGCCTACCCCCGCATGGTCAAGGTCGCGCAGCGCACCCGGAAGTACCAGCGCATGTTCGTCGGCATGGCCGTGGTCACGCTGACGGTGCTCGCGGCGCTCGTGGCGTGGCGCCCCCTCCCCGCCCTCGTCGTCTTCGTCGGCCCCATGGTGACGATGCTCTTCTGGACCGCCTGGGCGACCTTCACGCATCACTCGGGCAAGAAGACGAGCAACCACTTCGTCGCCTCGAACAACATCCTGCACCGCGGCTACAACGTGATCACCGGGAACCTCGGCTATCACACGGCCCATCACTACCGGCCGGGCGTCCACTGGTCGAAGCTCCCCGCGCTTCACGACAGCATCGCGCAGCAGATCCCCGCCGACTGCTACCTGAGCCCGGGGCTCCCGTGGAACTTCGGCCAGGAGGTGGTCGGCCCGCCCGACGGCATGCCGTTCGCGCCGGGGTCGAGCACCGCCGCCGACTGCGAGCCGGTGGTGAAGACCGCCCGTTCCTTCGCACGCACCTCGCTCGTGTAACGTCTCTCCTGGTGAGCGACGCTCTCTTCCCGGCCCGCCTCGCCACGCTGCGCGGGCGCACCCGCGAGCTCGCCACCCTGGCGCGCATGCTCCGCGAGACGGCGCCCACGCGCGTCGCGCTGGTCGGCGCGGGCGGCAGCGGAAAATCCGTCCTCGCCGCGGCGCTCGGTCATCGCGTGCGGCGCGCCTTTCCGGGCGGCGTCCACTGGTTCCGCGTCGGGGCGTGGGACTTCCGCACGCTCGTCGAGATGCTCGCGCTCCGCTTCGGCACGTCGCGCAAGCGCGCGCACGCGGTGCCCGAGCTGCGCGCGCTGCTCGAGGAGCGCGGCGAGACGCTCATCGTCCTCGACAACCACGAGGACGACGCCGCCATGTCGCGCTTCCTCGAGGCGTTCGCGCGGACGCCGGCGACCTTCGTCATCACGGCGCGGCGGTGCCTCCTCGCGGGCGTGCTCGTCTTCCCGGTCACCGCGCCGCTCGTCACGTCGCTCGGGCGCGCGTTCCCGCGGGTCGCGCCGCTCACGCGGATGCTCCGCTGGAACCCGCTTGCGCTCGACCTCGCCGACGCGCTCGTGCGCACGCGCGCCGTCTCGGCCACGGCCCTCCGGACCTTCCTCGTGCGACGCGGCATCGAGCGCGTGCGGGTGCTCGAGCACGAGGACGACCTGCCCGAGGTCGCGCTCCTCCTCGCCTGGGCGTGGCCCCGTCTCACCACGGCGAGCCGGCGCATGCTCGCGGTGCTCGGATCGATCGAGGGCGACAGCGTCGACGAGACCTCGCTGGCGACCCTCGCCCGCGTCACGCCCCGCGAGGCCCCGGCTGCGCTCACCGCGCTCGAGCGGTGGCATCTCGTCCAGGAGCCGATGCACCGACGCTTCACGCTGCACGCGGTCGTCCGCCATGCCGTGCGCAAGCGCGCGACGTTCGACCTCGGCAAGGCGTTCCAGCACTACGTGACGATGCTCGAGCAGCACCCGGACCGCCTCCTCCTCGAGCAGACGCACCTCTTCGCGGCGATGGACCACGCGCATCGCACCTCCGATCTCGCGGGCATGCTCCGCCTCGAACGGCTCCTCGCCCGCCTCGACGAGTGAATCCCGTCGCAGGATGAGCTCCCGTGCCGCAGCGCCGTTCCGTGCCTGCGCACTTTTCGACTCTCCGGGCAGGGCCGCGGAGTACGGTCGACCCTCATGCGCGCTGCCGTCTACGAGTCCTTCGGCGATCCAGAACGAGTGCTCCACCTGGCCGAGCAGCCGCTCCCCACCCCGCGGCCCGGCCAGGCCCGTATTCGCATGACGCGCTCGGCGATCCACAACCACGATCTGTGGACGATCCGCGGCACCTACGGGCAGCGTCCCTCCCTCCCCGCCATCGGCGGCAGCGAGGCCGCCGGCGTCGTCGAGTCGCTGGGCGAAGGCGTCACGAACCTCGCGATCGGTCAGCGCGTGACCGGCTTCGCGCTCGGCGCCTGGGCCGAGCTGTTCGTGAGCACCGCCGCGAGCCTCGTCCCCCTGCCCGACGCGATCTCGGACGACGTCGGCTGCCAGCTCGTCGCCATGCCGCTCAGCGCCCTCGCGCTCCTCGAGCACTACCGGGTCGGCCAGGGCGAGTGGCTCGTGCAGAACGCCGCCAACGGCGCGGTCGGCAAGACGCTGGCAACCATCGCGAAGGGCCGCGGGATCCGGGTCATCCATCTCGTGCGCAGCGAGACGGGTCAGCGCGAGCTCGCCGCCGCGGGCATCGACGACGCGATCTCCACCGACGACCCCGACTGGCGCGCGCAGGTCACCGCGCGCGTCGGCGAAGGCCACATCAGGTATGCCTTCGATTCGATCGGCGGTCAGGCCGCCAGCGAGATCCTCTCGCTGCTCGCGCCGGGCGGCACGCTCGTCGCCTTTGGTTCCATGAGCGGCGCGCCCATGTCGATCGACAGCGGCGAGCTCATCTTCCGGCAGACGAAGGTAGAGGGCTTCTGGCTCTCCAAGCATCCGCTCGGTGACAAGGCCCCCGGCATGGTGCAGGAGCTCGTCCACCTCGTGGAGTCGCACGAGCTCGAGCTGCCGGTCGCCGGCACGTATGGGCTCGAGCAGGCGAAGGAGGCAGTCGCCGCCAGCGTGAAGGCGGGCAAGCAGGGCAAGGTCCTCTTCCGCGGCTGACGCGCCTCTCCGCCCATCATGCGCCTTGCCGCTCGACTGCTGCTGCCCGTCCTCTGCTCGGCTCTCGCCTCGTGCCTGCCCGACGCGCGCTCCTCCCCTTCACGCGCCGCCGACGGGTGGCAACGCCTCGACACCGAGCACTTCGCGCTGACCACCAACCTGCCGCCCGACGCGGCGCTCGTCGCGGCGCGATCGCTCGAGGCGACGCGGGCGGCGCTCCTCACGGCCGCGTGGAACCGCGCCGATGACCGGATCACCCAGCGAACCTCGGTCGTCGTGCTCCGCGACCAGAACGACTTCGAGCATTACGCCTCGCGCCGCTACGCCGCGCTCTACACGTCGGCGGTGAGGCCGACCATCTTCCTCCACGGCACGCCGGAGCACTGGGAGCAGCGCACCGCGACCACCGACGAGTCGACGACCTCGGTGCTGCGCCACGAGCTCACGCACCGCCTCTCCGCCGGCATCTACGGACGGCAGCCGCGCTGGTTCGCCGAGGGGCTCGCGCAGTTCCTCGAGACGCTCGCCGTCGCGCCGGATGGACGCTCGGCGATCCTCGGACGCGTCAACCTCGTCGCGCTCGACGCCTACCGGCGCTCCCACGCGAGCGTCGCCGAGCTGCTGGCCTGGCACTCCGACGTGGGCGTCGACGACGGGACGCTTCGCGCCCTTTATGGCACGAGCTTCGTCTTCGTTCATTATCTGTATTACACGAAACCAAACGAGCTCGCCGCCTACCAGACGAAGCTCGCCACCGGAGCCGAGCCCGACCGCGCCTTCGCGGAATGCTTCCGCGGCACACGCCCCGAGGAGCTCGACAAGGAGCTCGATCACTATTCGCGTTTCGGCAAATTCACCGACGTGGTGCGACCGCTGCGCGAGACGCCCGTCACGCCCGCCACGGGGCCGGTGACTCCCGCCGACGTTCTTGCCATACGCGCGCAGCTCGCCTCGGTGGGCGCGGGCTGGCGCGCGGGTCCGCTCCTCGACGAGGCCCGGCAGGACGTGCGCGACGCCCTGGAGCTCGAGCCCGGGAACACCCTCGCGCTCCGCCTGCAAGGAATCCAGGAGCACGCCGTGCCCAAGGACGCCGTCGCGAGGCTCCGGAGGCAGGTCGCGCAGCGGCCTTCCGATGCCGACGCGTGGCTCCTCCTCGGCGAGGCGCTGGGCGACGACCAGCACCGCGCGCGCGAGGCCGCGCTCCGCAAGTCACTCGCGCTCCGGCCACGAGATCCCGATGCCCTCGATGCGCTCGCCTGGGAGCTGGTCTCCACCGGACGCGCCGAGGCCGCGCTGCCGCTCGCGACGAAGGCGACCCTGCTCGCGCCATGGAGCGCGGCCGCCTACGACGCCTATGCCGCCGCGCTCCACGGGGTCGGGCGCTGCAAGGATGCCCTCACCGCGCAGCGGCGCGCCGTCGACCTGCTTCCCGAGGACACGGGCCGCGCGATCGCCGAGGCCTACGTGAAGAAGGTCGCCGAGTACGACGCCGCGTGCTCGAACGCGGCGTCGCCCTGACGACGAGGACTCAGTCGCAGCCGAAGGACACGGCGCCGTTCGAGCTGGAGCACTTGGTCCTCGTGAGCCCGGTCGTCGGGCAGCTCGAGTTCTCCTTGAGGCACGAGCAGATGTCATCCGAGGAGGCGCACGCCGACGGGATGTTGGTGCACGACCCTTCCTCCCAGGCCTCGGACTGGGTGTTGTAGGTGAGCCCGCAGTACTGCTTCGCCGCGTCGCACGTGGCGCCCTTGCAGGTCAGGCCGGTCGAGCCGCTGGACCCGCTCGTTCCGCTGGACGAGCCGCTCGAGCCGCTCGAGGAGCCGCCGGTGCCGGCGGGGCACAGGTCCGCGAAGGACTTCGCGTTCTGGATGTCGTCGCAGCTCTTGGCCTCGAGGCACGACACCTGACCGGCGGTCACGGTGCCCTTGCAGACGCTGCTCGAGCACTGCGAGGTCGCGTCACCCGCCGGCGCGCCGCACGTCGTGAACTTCGCCTCGCACTTCGACTGGCAGGTCGCCGCGGTGACCGGGGTGGGGTCGCCCGAGGACGACCCGGAGCTGGAACCGCTCCCCGTGGACGACGAGCTGCACGCGACGGCGGCGCCCGCAGCGACGAAAAGGAAGGACAGGACGTGAAGGCTCTTCTGCATACGAGCCAATTTGGGGCACCTTCGGACATCCGTCACCCAAATCCGTCCGCGGCCGGCGCGATCGCGCTCGTCTGGTACCGTGAAGGGGTGAGATCCCGCCCGCTGCGCCGCGTCACCACCGTCCTCGCCCTCGCCGCGCTCGGCGCCGCGGGCACCCTCGCAGCGTGCGGAGACGACGACGGCGGCGGAGAGCCTGGCCAGGACAGCGGGACGAGCGACGCCCGCGAGGCGGCGGTCGTCAGCGAGGACGGCCCCGGCCTCGAGAGCGACGGCGGCGGCCGCGACGCCGCAAAGGATGCCGACGCAGGCGACGCTGCGGACGCGAGCGACGGCGATGCCGATGCCGACGCCGCTCCGGTGGACAGCGGCCCGCTGTCGACGACCTACCATGACCGCGACATCAACCACATCCTGAGCACCGGCCAGAGCAACTCCGTCGCCAGCGGCGCGAGGCCCTCGACCACGATCCCGCGCGGCACGGTCGCCATCACGAGCACGCAGCCCTACTCGAACGTGATGTTCGACACGGGCGTGATGACCTCGCAGAGCTGCAACGGCACCGGGTGTCCGAAGGCAAACTACGTCGCGCCGACCGCCTTCGTCCCGCTCGTCGAGGGCGACAGCTTCTTCGGCGGAAGCTACGTCGTCGAGACCGCGTCCTCCGCGATGGCGAACCTCGTGTCGCGCATCGGCATGGACACCTTCGAGCTCGGCTCGCCCGGCCGACCCACGTACCCGGTGCGCCACGACGTGCTCGTCAGCCTCCACGGACGGAGCGGCAACAAGTACGTGTGCCTCCGCAAGCTCGCGGCGACGGTCCCCGGCGCCGACTGCCCGTCCACGTACACCGCGGCGTTCGCCGAGGGCATGATGCAGACCCAGGCCGCGCACGATCTCGCGACCGCCGCTGGCAAGACGCACGCGGTGCGCGCCGTCACGGCCATTCACGGCGAGAGCGACCACAACGGCCTGCTCCTCGACTTCCCGATGAACAGCTCGGACGGCGTCGCGAATGGAATCAAGAATTACACCGACGCGCTCGTCGAGTGGCAGAAGGACTACGAGAACGGCGTGAAGGCGATCACCGGCCAGACGGAGGCCGTTCCCCTCTTCATCATGGGAATCAGCGGGTGGACGGGCCCGGGGCCGTATGCCGCCGAGCCGGAGAGCCCGCGCTACTCGCCGCTCGCCGCGCAGCAGTACGACGCGCACGTCGCCGCGCCCGGGAAGGTGGTGCTCGTCGCGCCCGGCTACTTCCTCGACCAGGGAACGCAGACGAACGTGGACACTCCGGAGTGCCTCCACCAGAGCATCACCGGCGAGCGGCAGGTCGGCGAGTACTTCGCCAAGGCGTACGCGAAGGTCGTCTTCGGGGGCGGCGTCTGGGAGCCGGTCCGGCCGCGCAGCGTGACGCGCGCCGGCGCGGTCGTCACCATCGATTACCATGTTCCGGTGCCGCCGCTGGTCATCGACACCACGCTCGTGACGAAGCCCGCCAAGGGGGCCGACGTGGGCGAGAACTACGGCTTCGAGTACCGCGTGGGCGGCCACACCGGCACGCGCATCCCGATCGCCAGCGTGGCGCTCACCGGGCCGACGCAGGTGACGATCACCCTGACCGCGGTTCCGGTCGGCGCGGACCAGCGCCTCCTCTATGCCGAGAACCAGCCGCCGTCCGGCGCCGGCTGCACCGGACCCGGCATCCAGGCGAACGGCAACGTCTACCAGGGGGGCGCGCGCGGTAACCTGCGCGACTCCGACGCGACGCCCTCACGCTACGACGGCAAGCCCCTCTACAACTGGGGCGTCATCTACGACGTCGCCGTCCCCTGACGATCAGGCAACCAAACGGTTGCACAGTCCCGAGGAAGGCGCTATTCATGATGAGCAACCAGGAGGTTGCCGACCATGAACAGCGATCGCATCGAGAAGCAGGTGGTCCTCCGCGCGCCGCGCTCCCGCGTGTGGCGTGCGCTCACCGATTCGCAGGAATACGGCACGTGGTTCGGCGCGGCGTTCGACGGGCCGTTCGTGGCCGGCCAGACGACCTCCGGGCGCATCGCGAAGACGAAGGTCGACGCGGAGGTGGCCAGGCTGCAGGAGCCTCACGTCGGCAAGCCGCTCTCGCTGGTCGTCGAGGCGATGGACCCCGAGACGCTCTTCGCGTTCCGCTGGCAGCCCGCCGTGCCCGAGGCGTCCTCTGCGGCGAGCGAGGCATCGACGCTCGTGACGTTCCGCCTCGAGGACGTGGAGGGCGGCACGCGATTGACCATCACCGAGAGTGGGTTTGCGAAGCTTCCCGAGGAGCGGCGGAAGGCAGCGTTCGACTCGAACGACGCCGGCTGGGGACACCAGTGCCGGATGATCGCGAGGTATGTCGACGATGGCGCGTGACGGTGCAGCGGCCGTGCTGAAGTCGGCGCCGCTCTTCGCGGCGCTCGGTGATCCGACGCGCCTGCAGGTCGTCCTTCGCCTCAGCCAGGAAGGCCCGCTCTCCATCTCGCGGCTGACCGATGGAGCGGGGGTCACGCGTCAGGCGGTCACGAAGCACCTCCGGGTGCTCGAGGAAGCCGGGCTCGTCCAGGGCGCACGCGCCGGACGCGAGAACGTGTGGCAGCTGGAGACGCGGCGCCTCGCCGATGCGCGCCGGCACCTCGAGCTCGTGTCGGCCCGATGGGACGAGGCGATCGAACGGCTGCGCGCCCTCGTGGAGAGCGATCTGCCGAGCGGCTGAAGGTCGCGCGTCAGCGCCCGAGGAACGTGAGCAGCGCCACTGCGACGACCGCGCCGAGCGCCGCGAACACCGCGACGATCAGCAGCGACCGAACGAGGCTGCCCCGCGGCGCGAGCGGGTTCACCGAGATGAGCGTGGGCAGGATGGGCGCGGCCGGCGGGACGTGGAGCGCAGTCGCAGGGCGCGACGACACGCGGGCCGCTGCCGTGGGCTGCGCTCCCGAGGCGGGCGCCGGAGGCGGAGCGGACAGCCAGCCTTCCTGGGGAGTCATCGCCTTCGCGACGAGCCCGGACTCCGCCGGCACGTCGGCGCGGATGACGAGCGGCGTCAGCGGCGATGGCGGCGCGAGCTGGGGCGGCGACTGCACGCGCGGCATCACCGCCGCCTTCTGCATCCCGCTCCTCGTGCGCCGCTGGAGTGACGCGTCGGTCTCCTGCTTGCGCATCGCCTCGAGCACGTGCTCGGGCAGCGTGCCCACCCGCGTCGCCGCGCTGTACGCGTCGGACTCCCCATGCGGCGGCGGGAGCGTGTCCATCGTGCCCTTCGGATCGAAGCGCTCGCTGTCGTCCTTCATGCGCGCCGTCCCCTTCATAGTGGGCTCGCCGTGGTGGAGGGTCCGACGAGCGACGGAACACCGCCGGAGAACACGACCGGGTCGACCCGGAGCGAGCGTTTGCCACCGTTCGAATACCCGACGATCGGCGCCGACCACGCATGGTACGACATCCACAGCTTGCCCGCGGGGTCGGTGAAGAACTCCTGACCGCCCGGCCCGAGCGCGCCGCCCTGGGATTTCACGAGCGGCCCGTCGAGCGTCTTCTTGACGCAAGGCCCGGCCGGCGTCGTGCAGATTGCGTAACCCACTCCGTAGTCGCCACTCTCCCACCAGTTCGCGGAGTAGAAGAGGTAATACATCCCGCCGTTCTCGATCATGCTCGGACCCTCGACGAGCGGGGCTTCCCAGTTGCGATCGCGCTTCATGAGCTCGGAGGGGGCGCCGATCAACGAGAGGCCGTCGATGCCGAGGCGCTGCGACCAGATCCGCGCATCACCCTGGCAGGCCGCCGCGTTCTCGTCGCTCTTCCAGAGGATGTAGGCGTCGCCGTTCGTGGCGACCACCGGGCTCGCGTCGATCGACCCACACAGCGCCTGGGCGTCCTGCACCTGGCAGATGAACGGCTCGGCCGAGTCGTCGACGTAGGGTCCCTGCGGCTGCGCGGCGACCGCGCGGCCGATGCACTGGAACCCCGCGGCCTTGCTCCGCGCCGTGTAATAGAGCACGTAGCTGGCGCCGCGCTTGAGGATGCTGGGCGCCCACGTCAGCGAGGCGCCCGTGAGCGCCCATGCGGGCAGGGCCGGCATCGCGTCCGGCAGGGTCGTCCACGTGACGAGATCGGGCGAGGATGCGGCGGGCACGTTCTTCGTACCGGCATTCGTCGCGAATGCATAATAGGTGGAGCCCTCGCGGAGGATGAAGGGATCCGGGAAATCGGCCGGCAGGACCGGGTTCGTGTACGTCGCGGTCGGCGGCGTTCCGCCGTCCTCCTCGTGATTGGCGCCATCACGGACGGCATTGCCGTCGACCACGCCGGCGTCCGACGGCGGATCGACTCCGGCGTCGGGCGTGCCCGCGCCCGTGTCGCTCGAGCTACAGCTGCTCGAGCCCACGACGAGCGCCAGGACGGAGAGGGGAACGAGAGCGAAACGCATGCGTCCTTTCGAGTCGATCAACGGTACGTGACGGTGAGGTCGTCGTACCGAAGCGTCCAGCCAGAGTGAGGGTTGCCCGCGAACACCGCGCCGAGCAGGATGGTCGGGGTCGGATCCATCCCGACGGTCGGCGTGAGCGCCTCGCGCGCCCCCACCACCGCCCCGTCGAGCGAGATCTGGACGCCCGGGCTCGCCCCGGACGCGGTGAAATCGAGCTTCACGCGCGTCCACTTGTTCATCGGTATCGTGAAGAACGGGTGATACGTGTCCTTGTTCGCGGGGGGCGGGACGAGGTCCGACTCCTCGAGGCGCACGCTGCCGCTCGAGTACACGAGCCGCATCGAGTACTTCTGCGCGTTCTTCGTGTACTCGACCGCCGCGAGGATGAGGAACGAGGTCCCGAGGTTGACCTTCTCGGGCATGAAGTCGAACGCGAGGACCATGTTCGTGGAAGGCGCGTCCATCACCCGCGTGATCTTCGACACGAACGTCCCGCCGCTCGCCGTCTCGGGCGCAGCGACGAGGAACGTGTTGGGCGCCGACTTCGCGGTGTAGCTGGTGAGCCTCGCATAGGCCCCCTCCTTCACCCAGCTCACCGGGAGGTCGTTCGTGTCGAAGTCCTCGCAGAACTGCGTGGTCTCCTGGGTCCCGCAGAACGAGGAGCCCGCGTCGACGAACACCGGCGGAGTGTTCGGGTCGCCAGCGTCGGCGTCGAGCACGGCGCCGTCACCCGCGTCCACCGGCACCGCGCCGTCCACCCCGGGCACCGAGCCGGTGTCGCCGCCGGACGTCGAGTCGATTGCCGCGTCGGGGTTCCCCTCGGGGCCCGCGAAGCCGTCGAAGCCCTGGGTGAACGAGCACGCCGCGGTCGCCAGGAGCGACGCGACGAGACCACCGGCGAAGAGTGTCCGAGCCTTCATCGTGTCCTTTTTATTTCAGGTCCGTGACGTGGTTGTCCCAGTAGATCTTGAGGCCCGCGCTGTTGGCCTTGTTGAAGACGAGGGGCATGCCCGCGAAGCGCGCGAAGGTGGCCTGCGCGCGCGAGATCCCGGCGTAGACCTTCGTGAACGTCGGCGTCGCCGCGCCGTCGACGGTGAGGGTGTAGGTCGCGGTGCTCGCGCCCCCGTCACCGGCGTCCGCGCCGGCATCGGCGCTGGCGAACTTGAGCTTCACGTTCTGGGTGAAGTGGTGCCACTTGCCGGTCGTGACGACGCCGTCGGGGACGTTCCCCTCGATCGCGTACTCACCGCCGATCGCGCCGGCATTGTGCTCGACGCGGATGAAGTCGAATCCGGCGCCGGCCGGCTTCGCGAAGATGACGAGACGGAATCCGAAGTTGTCGCCGCCCCGGTCGTCGGTGAACTGGAAGTCGTCGAGGAAGAACCCGTCCGACCCGCCCACGTTGTCGAGGTAGACGTCGTAGTCCCAGGTCGCCTCGGTGAACCCGGCCTTCGTGATGGTCTTCGCGAACTTCGCGCCTGGCGAGGTGCCGTCGATGATCTGGGCGAGGAGCGAGCTCGGCGCCGAGACGCTCCGCGCCGAGGAGAGCGTGAGGACCGGCTGCGCGCTCGGCTCGACGAAGTCCCACTTCGTCTTCCCGGCCGTGAGCGCGTCCGGGGAGTCGAAGTCGTCGCAGAAGGCAGCCGTCGGGTGCGCCGCGCAGCCAGAGGCAGCGGCCGCCTCCTCGGCGGCGTCGACTGCGTCGGCAGCGGCATCGACGATGGGGTCGCTGCTGTCCTGCTGCGTGCTGCTGTCATGAAGGATCGGGACCGAGGAGTCACCGGCCGGGCTCGGGTCGACCGGGTCGTCGGACGAGCAGCCGCCCGCAAAGGCGAGCGCACCCGCGCAGGACGAAAGGACGAGAAAGCCTACAACACCACCACGCGTCCGCTGGATCATCGACTATCGCTCCTCACTCGCCGCGGGTCTCGCGACGGGACGAGCGGCCATATGCAAGTTGCCAGCCTGTACCCCCCAGGGCGTACGCCCCTGGATTTACAGGCGTTCGGTGCGTGCTGGACCCGGCGAGGGTTGCAGGTAGGTGCCCGCAGAGAGATTGCTGTGTGGGCCTAGCATCGCGCGGGGGACAGACCGCACGCTCTCCCCTAACGCCCGCGCTCACCGGGCAGATCCAGTCACGCACGTCGTTTGCAGTAGGGGCCGCCGCACGATGAGCATCGGACAACTGCCACGCGAGCTCGGCCGCTACGACCTCTTCGACAAGATCGCGGCGGGAGGCATGGCGACCGTGCACTTCGGTCGCCTCCATGGTGCGGTGGGGTTCCAGAGGGTGGTTGCCATCAAGCGGCTCCATGCGCACTACGCGCACGACGCGCACTTCGTCGACATGTTCCTCGACGAGGCGCGCCTCGCGTCACGGCTCAAGCATCCGAACGTCATCCAGACGCTCGATGTCGTGGCGGACGAGAAGGAAGTCTTCCTCGTCATGGAGTTCGTGCTCGGCGAGTCGCTCGAGACGCTGATGCCGCGCGTCGACGGCCACGTCATTCCCCTCTCGGTGGTGGCGTCGATCGTGTGCAACGTGCTCGAGGGGCTGCACGGCGCCCACGAGGCCACGAGCGATACGGGCGAGGCGCTCGGCATCGTGCACCGCGACGTGTCTCCTCCCAACGTGCTCGTCGGCAGTGACGGCATCGCGCGGGTGTTCGACTTCGGGATTGCCAAGGCCGCCATCAATACCCAGGAGACGCGCGACGGCGTCATCAAGGGGAAGGTCACCTACATGGCGCCCGAGCAGGTCAAGGGCGGCGTCGACCGCCGGGCCGACCTCTACGCCGTCGGGATCATCCTCTGGGAGCTGCTCGTCGCGCGAAGGCGCCACGCCGGCCAGCGCAACGACGAGCTGTTCCTCAAGCTCGCCACGAATGCCCTCGAGCCGCTCCGGCCGGCCAGCCAGCTGCGCCGCGACGCGCCTCCGGCGATCGACGCGGTGATCGCGCGCGCCACCGCCACGAATCCCGAGGATCGATTCGCGACTGCCCGCGAGATGGCGATGGCCATCGAGAGCGTCCTCCGCCCGGCGCCGGCCAGGGAGGTCGCGGAGTGGCTCCAGGCCGCCGCGGGCGCGCGCATCGACCGGCTCGCCGAGATCATGAAGCGCATCGAGTCGGACCAGCAGCCGCGCTCGGAGCCGAGCCTCTCCATCGCGAGCAGCCGGGGCGTTCCCGCGAGCTCGCTGACCGGGCCCGGGGTGGCCAGCAGCGTTCCGCCGGGGGCGACGACGGGCATGATCCAGTACAGCTCCTCGGCTCCGCGCTCGCGTCGCAACTGGACGATGCCGGCGGCGCTGCTCGCGTTCCTCGTCGCGCTCCTGGCGGTCGGCCTGCGCGTCTACACGGGGCGCGGCGGCGAGGTGCGCGCACGGCCCGACGCCAACGCGGCGGCGCTCGCCGGCCCCGTGCCGCCCGAGGCGCTCCCGACCACCGTGGTGACGGCGACGGGTGCGTCGGTCGATGCCGCGCTCGTGCCGGGGAGCGGGACGGCCGGGTCCGCCGGGACGGCAACGGCGAGCGTCGGGAAGGCGCCTCCGTGGTCGCCGCCGGCGCGCGCGGTCGTCCCGCAGCACCCCTCGTCGCCCGCCGCGGCTCCCGTCATCAACACCCCGGTGACCCCGACGCAGACCAGCGCGCCGGCCGTCACTGCGCACAAGGCAAGTTGCGACAATCCCTTCGTCGTCGGCGCCGACGGCATTCGCCAGATCAAACCGGAGTGCATGTGATGGATCTCTCTCGCGGAACGTCGAACGCACGCCGCACCCTCGCGCGGTCCTTGCTCGGTGGGCTCCTGGTGGCGACAGCCACCCTCGCCGTCCCCGGCAACGCCAGCGCCGGTGAGCCCGAGAAGGCTCCTGCGCCTTCCGCGGACCGGAGCGGCGGCGACCGCGCCGTGTGCGCCGACTCGTACAAGAACGCGCAGATCAGCCGGAAGAACGGCGCCCTCCGTCGAGCGCGGGAAGCGCTCCTCGTCTGTGCGAGCGATCGCTGTCCGGCAGTGCTCCAGCCCGACTGCATGCGGTGGCTCACCGAGGTGGAGGCCGCCATGCCGACGATGACCTTCGCGGCGAAGGGCGTGGACGGCAAGGACGTCAGCGACGTCCGCGTCACGATGGACGGTCAGCCGATGACGATGTCCCTCGACGGGAAGGCACTGCCGATCGACCCCGGCACCCACCAGCTCCGGTTCGAGCACGGGAGCGAGGCGCCCATCGACCAGCAGATCGTCGTTCGCGAGGGCGAGAAATCGCGCGTCGTGAGCGTCAGCTGGGCGCGCGCCGCCGTGCTCGCCGATCCCGCCGACGCCGACGCCCCCGCCGCGCATCGTTCCCATACCGCAGCCTGGGTGGTCTCCGGCGTTGGCGCCGCGGCGCTCGTGACCTTCGGCGTCCTCGCCATCCACGGCGTGACTCGCCGGAGCGATCTCCAGAACGAGTGCTTCGGTCATTGCGAGCAGAGCAAGATCGACAGCATCAAGACGGAGTTCGCGATCGCCGACATCGCCCTCGGCGTCGGCATCGTGTCGGTCGGCGTCGCCACCGTGCTGTTCCTGACCGGCGGCTCGTCCGAGAAGGCGCAGGCGGCGCCCGTCTCGCTCGGTGTCGCTCCGCAGAAGAACGGCGCGGCGCTCGGGCTCTCCGGTCGATTCTGAGCCGCGAATACGATTCTCGTCTCTCGCAATTCCCCATTTCCGAGGAGTGTCCGGATGTCGAAGATTGACGTCGTGGCCAGGGTGTCCCTTGTGTCCCTCGTGGTCCTGTCGTTCGGAAGCGTCGCCCTGGCCGATGTGCCAGCGCCCGCCTCGACCAGCATCGCGTTCTACGAGAACCCGCCGGTCGTCCTGATCCCGGGCGGTGGTCAGCAGGACAACTGCGCGGACCCGACGGTCATCCGCGGGCAGGCCGGTGACCCCTACTGGTACGCGTACTGCACCACCGACTCGCTGAACGACGAGGACGTCGATCCGAGCGGCGCCCGCCGCATGCACATCATGCCGATGATGCGCTCGAAGGACCTCGTCAGCTGGGTCTACATGGGCGACTCGTTCGCGACGCGGCCCTCGTGGGCGGCCCCGAACGCCGGTCTATGGGCGCCCGAGATCACGTTCCGTAATGGCCAGTACTATCTCTATTACGTGGTCACCGACGTCGCCGACACGGTGAGCGGAGAGGCGGGCTGCGGCAGTGACAACGCGATCGGGGTCGCCACCAGCGCGAGCCCGCTCGGCCCTTGGGTCGACTCCGGCGGACCGGTCGTCGGGCCCCGTCGCGGCGGCGGCGGCTGCAACTTCTTCTGGACCTACGATCCCGACGTCATCACCACGTCCACCGGTCAGAGCTACATCTACTACGGCAGCTACTACGGCGGCATCGAGGCCCGCGAGCTCGCCGCCGATGGCCTGACCGCGAACGGCACCGCGACGCCGATCACGATTGCCAATCGCTACGAGGGCGCGAACGTCGTCGAGAAGGACGGCGCGTACTACCTCTTCGCGTCGGCCAGCAACTGCTGCAACGGCCCACTCACCGGATATCAGGTGTTCGCCGGCAAGTCGGCCAGCCCGCTCGGTCCGTTCACCGACAAGGACGGCGTCTCGCTGCTGGACGGGCGCGTCGGCGGCACGCCGGTCATCACGCAGAACGGTAACCGCTGGGTGGGCACGGGCCACAACTCGGTGTTCCAGGACGCCGGCGGCAACTGGTACACGGCCTATCACGCGGTCGACCGGAACGACCCCTACTTCGAGGGCGCCGTCGGCTACACGCGCCGACCGATGCTGCTCGATCGGCTCACCTGGAACGAGGGCTGGCCCCAGGTCCGCCAGGGTCTCGGTCCTTCGGATACTCCGCAGCTCGCGCCCCTCGCGGCGGCTCCGGCCCGTCCCGCGGTCACCGCCCTGCAGCGCTCCATCTACAACATGTTCCTCGATGGCCTCGACCCGAATGCCTACCTGCTGGCGCTCGACCGCGTCGGGGGTGACATCGCGCAGCTCCCGCTGGTCTCCGCATCGAGCGACGAGTTCGAGGGCAGCGCGCTCGACGCGAGGTGGTCCTGGGTCCGCCCGCCCGCGCCCGCCGACTTCGGCGTCGCCGACGGAAGCTTCCGTTTCGCCACACAGGGCGGCGAGCTGTTCGGCGGCGTCAACAACGCAGCGGTCGCGATCGAGGCCGCACCGGCCGGCAACTGGGTCGTCGAGACGAAGGTCGATCTCGATCTCCCCGCCGAGGGCTGCTGCTTCAATTACGTGCAGGCCGGCCTCGTCGTCTACGGCAGCGACGACGCGTACGTGAAGCTCGTTCACACGTCGATCTGGGAGACTCGCCAGATCGAGTTCGCGAAGGAGGTCCTGGCGCCCGCTCCCGGGTACCCGGCCTACGGCTCCGGCGTCGGCGCCCCGCCCGCGAAGACCACCTGGCTACGCATCGCCAAGGTGACGGTCTCCGGCACCGAGAAGTACGTCTCGTACTCGAGCATCGACGGCGTGCACTTCGAGCGCGGTGCGGTCTGGGAGCACGCCCTCGGCGCCGGTGCGAAGATCGGCCTCGTGGCCTTCGGGGGCACCGGGTTCAATGCGCACTTCGATCACGTCCGCGTCTACCAGCTGCCGGGGCACTGACCCGGGGCGGGCGGCCCAATTCGCTACACCGTGACCGCCGAGCTCTAGCGCAGGACCCGTGAAAGCGAGCTTTCACGGGTTTTCTGCGTTGGCCCGGGTGATGCGAGAGGGTGGTTCACCATGATCACCATCCTCCTCATCGTGCTTCTCGTTCTTGCTCTCGGCGGCGGCGGTTGGGGCCATTCGCGTTACGGCGCGGCGAGCTGGTCTCCCCTCGGGATCATCGTTCTGATCCTCGTCGTGATGTTCTTCACGGGAAACCTGCACGTCTGAGCGAAGGACCCGGGGGCGGCCTCAGAACGTGAGGCCGACCTGGGCGTGGATGCTGAGGGACGCGAACGTCTTCGTGTTGTTCAGGTCGCTCGGCGTCGGAGCGTCGACGCCCGGCAGGAGCAGGGCGTTCACGTCCGCGCCGACGTAGAGCAGGCCGAGCGGAACGAGCGCGGTGACACCCGGCTCGAGATACAGGTGGTTCGAGCCGTCCGCGTTGTCTCCGCCGCCGAAGTGCGCGTTGCCGACACCGATCTGAGGACGGAGCTGGACGACCGGGATGGACTTGATCGTGTAGCCGGCCTCGATGCCGTAGAGCGTCGAGCCATTGGAGTCCGCGGTCACCCCGCCGCCGAGGTCCTTGCTGCCACCGAAGTAGTGGATCACGCTGAGGCCGCCGTAGACGTTGAAGAACGAGACGCCGCCCCGCGCTCCGATGCCGAAGCCGAACGGGTTGATGCCATCGGAGTTCGGGTTCGTCGCGACGCCGACCTTGGCTCCGACCTCCACGTCGACGGGGCCGAGGGCGTGCGCCTTGTGCTCGGTCGCGAAGAACGCGGCAGCAGCGACGGCGGCGGGCGTGACGATGCGGGCAACACGGGCGACAAGCTTCATGCGTAGCTCCTTGAAGACGAGCGACGACCGCTCGCGTGGTTCGACGCTACCGTGACCCCGGTATTCGCGGCAATATCGCTGTTGGCCGCGGGCGGAGTGTCACAGCGAATTGCGTTACGCCTTCACGGGATCAGGCGGTCCTTGCGGAGGTCGTCGAAGAGGTCGAAGAACGCGTCGTCGGTGGGCTGGTGGTCGAGGAAGCCCAGGCGGCGGCTCCGGGACATGTCCGCGACGACCTCGATGGGCCGTCCCAGATCGGCGTCGGTGTGCCACGCCGATACGAGCCGCTCCAGACGCGGCTCGGCGAGGCCGTGGCGCCGCGCGATGTCGGCCCACGCGGCCTCGTCCCCCGCCATCTGCTCGGCGAGCGGGCGTACCACCCCATCGAACGGCACCGCCTCGATACCGAAGTAGCTGGCCAGCCGCTGCCACATCCAGCTCCAGCGGAAGACGTCACCGTCGACCACGTTGAACGCCAGGTTGGCAGCGGCCGGCGTGGTGCCCGCCCAGAGCAGGTGCCTCGCGAGCAGGCGGGCGTCGGTCATGTCGGTGAGGCTGTTCCACTGCGCGTCCACGCCGGGAAAGCGGAACGGACGGCCGGTCTCCTTGCATATCGTGGCGTACACGGCGAGGGTCGTTCCCATGTTCATCGCATTGCCGACCGCCTTGCCGATGATGGTGTGCGGGCGATGGACGCTCCACGAGAACCCGTCGCGCGCGGCAGCGGCGAACACCACGTCCTCCTGCGCATAGTAGAAGTTGTCGATCGGGAGTCGCGGCTGCTCCTCCCGGAAGGGCGTCTGCGGGAGCGCTCCCTTCCCGTAGGCCTCGAACGGCCCGAGGTAGTGCTTCATCCCGGTGACGAGCCCGACGTGGCGCACCGACCGCGCAGGGCGGAGCGCGTCGAGCAGGTTCGACACGAGCGCGGAGTTCACCCGGATGTTCTCCTTCTCGGTCTCCTGACGGAGCCACGTGGCGAAGTACACGTGCGTCGGCGCGAGGCCCGTCAGCGCTGCAGGCAAGGACGGCGCATCGAGGAGGTCGGCCGCGATCGCGTTGACGCCCGGCGGCGCCACAGGACGTCGCGCGAGCCCCGACACCTGCCAGCCATCGGCGAGCGCCGCCCTGGCGAGCGCACTACCGACGATCCCGCTGACCCCGACCACCAGCACGTGCTTCGTCATCCGACGGGTCTAGCACCGCGGAAGGCGTCCCGCGGCGCGGTCAGTCGTCGGGCGGGCCGAGGCTCGGCTTCCGGGCCCACCGGCCGGCGAGCACCGTCGACGCCATCAGCTGCATCTGGTGGAAGACCATGAGCGGAAGGACCATGAGCCCGACGAGCTGCGGCGGAAACAGCACGTTGGCCATCGCGATGCCGCTCGCCAGGCTCTTCTTGGATCCCGCGAACACGATCGTGATGCGATCCCCGCGGTCGAAGCCGAGGAGACGCGCCCCGTAGGCCGTGAAGGAGAGCGTCGCCGCGAGCAGCACGCCGCACAGGAACACGAGGCCGAGGAGCTCGGACGCCGACACGCGCTGCCAGAGGTGCTGGACCACCGCGTCGCTGAACGCGACGTACACGACGAGAACGACGCTGCCGCGGTCGACGACGCCCACGATGCGCGGACGACGCGCCATCCAGCGGCCGGTCCACACGCGGCTCGCGTGCCCGAGCACGAAGGGCAAGAGGATGTGGAGCGCGACGTCGCGGACGCCGGTGAGGCTCACGGTATGACTCCCCGCCCCGCTGCGGCTCGTCATGCCGTACGCGAGCGGCGTCAGCACGACGCCGATCAGCGTCGACAGCGAGGCGCTGCAGATCGCGGCCGGGACGTTGCCGCCCGCGATCGACGTGAACACGATCGCCGACTGCACCGTCGCCGGGAGCGCGCACATGAAGCCGACGCCCTCGTAGATCTCGGGCCCGACCATGCGTATCCCCACCGGCCGGAGGATCAGGCCGAACACGGGGAAGATCAGGAAGGTCGTCAGGACCACGACCCCGTGCAAGCGCCAGTGGCCGATTCCCGCGAGCACCGCCTCCCGCGACAGCTTCGCGCCGTGCAGGAAGAAGAGCGCCACGACCGCTACCACCGTCGCATGGTGAAATCCCGCGGCCACCGTGCCGCGCGCGGGCAGGAAGGTCGCGAGCGCGACGGCGCTCAGGATCATCCCGAGGAACGGGTCGACGACGCGGGGGCTGGACGGCGCGGCGGGTCCGGCGCTCACTTCACGAAGTTCTTCCACTGCCGCATGTACTCGGCGAACCGCTCGCCGAGGCCCTCGGCGCGCAGCTCCTCGATCGTGACCGGCGGGCGACGCGGCTCCCAGCCCGGGCTGCCGGCGTGGCGCGGCCAGTCACGGTTCACGATCGCCGAGCGTCCCAGCGCGACCACGTCGGCCCCCTTGGTGAGGAGCGAGTTGCCCTCGGGCGCGGTCCAGACGGTGCCCGCGACCATCAGCTTCACGTCGGCCGGGAGCGCGGCGCGGAAGATCGGAACGGGGTGCTCGTCGGGCCGCTTCTTCGTGTTGAGGAGCGCGCGCCAGAGCGACGCGTGGATGAAGTCGGCGCCGTCCTCGCAGAGCCACTGCGCGGTCAGCACCGACTCGTCGAGATCGAGGCCGCGGGCATTGCCCATGTCCTCCGGCGAGAGGCGCACGCCCACCGTGAACCGCGCGCTCACGCGAGCTCGCACGGCGCGGACCACCGAACGCGCCAGCCGCGCGCGGTTCTCGAGCGAGCCACCCCACGCGTCGGTGCGCCGGTTCTCGGTGGCGCTCAGGAACTGCGTCAGCAGGTAGCCGTGCGCGCCGTGGATCTCGACGCCGTCGAACCCGGCCTGCTCGGCACGCGCGGCGGCGTCGGCGAACTGCGTGATGACGCGCGCGAGATCCTCCTCGGTGGCGGCGCGAGCGCCCTGCCCTTCGCTCGCGCTGAACGCGGTGAGGCCGCTCACCTCGCGATCGGCCCTCACGCCGCCGTGGAAGATCTGCACGAACGAAGCGGCCCCATGCGCGCGCAGCGCCGCCGCGAGACGGGTGAGGCCGGGGAGGTGCGCGTCGTCGAAGATGCCGAGCTCACCGGCCCACCCCTGCCCGTCCTTCGCGACGTGGGCAGCGCAGGTCGTGACGAGGCCGAAGCCGCCGGCGGCGCGCGACACCAGCCAGGCGAGCTCGTCGTCCGAGAGCGTTCCGTCCTCGTGACTCTGCTGGTTCGTCATCGCGGCGAGCGCGATGCGGTTGGGGGCCTCGAGGCCGGTCCGGAAGACCACGGGATCGAAGATCGTCGTCATGAGCGAGGCCACTATAGCCCCGGACTGCGAGTGACGAGGTTGCAGAACCGGCGGGCGATCCTTGCCAGTCTGTCGCGCCCGAGGGCACGAGCCGCATTCTTCCGCGGTTTTCTCGCACGCGATCGTCGGGCACATGCCGTGCAGCCGAGCCGCCGCATGAACGACCACGTTCGCCGTCTCCTGCATCGCTGGCTCGTCGAGTACAACCCGCTCTACCTGCTGAGCGCCTCGCTGTGCCTGGGAGGCATGTTCGCGATGTCGCGCGAGCTCGCGCACGAGCAAGCCGGCGTCCTCGCCGTGGCGGGCATCGCCGAGCTCTACGCGTGTCTGCTCATCGGGGGCGCGGCCCTCCTCATGCGCATCGGGCAGCGGCGGCCGGCGGTGATGCTCGCGGTGCTCACCGCGGTCTACCAGTGCGATCTCACCCTCCACACGGAGGCGTGCGCCTGCCTCGGGACGGTCGGGGTGGTGGCGAGCGCTGCGTGGCTCGCGTTCTTCCTCCTGAAGCTCCGTGCGCTCGCGTGGGCAGTGCGCCTGCGCGTGCCTGCGCTCGCCTTGCTGCTTCTCGCCGTGGGCGCGACCGGGATCGCGGCGCTCCCTCACGTCATCGGCGACCTCTCGGAGCGCGGATCCAGCGCCGTCGTGTCGGCGTGGCTCGGCGCGCTCTGTCTCCTCGCCCAGTACGGAGGCGAGCGGCTCCGGATCACGAGCACGGCGCCGCTCGACGCTTGGGGCCAGACCGTCCTTCGCCGCGCGACCGCCGCGGTCTGGGGGATCTTCGCCGTGCTGCTGCTCCTGCACGTCGGGTTCTGGTCGCTGCACTCGCAGCTCACGCTCCGATCGCTGCTGCCGCTCGCGACGGTGCTCGCCACCCGCTGGCTCTCGCGCGAAGGCCAGGTGTGGGCGGTGACGGGCGGCATGGTGCTGCTCGTCGCCGTGGCCGCGCCGGCCTTCCTGTCGGGGACAGCGATGGTCGCCGCGCTCACGCTGGCGGCTCGCGCCTGGCAGTACCGCGAGATCCAGGTCCTCCCGCAGGAGCGCGCGTGCTCTCCGATGCCGTACCGGATGGGCGAAGAGGTGCTCTCCGGCATGCGGGTCACGCGCATCGTCGAGCGATCGTGCTCGCATGCGGCCCAGGGGCGGCTCCACGCCGGCGCGATCTTCGGCATCTACCTCGCTGCCTGGACCGCCGACTTCACGGGCGGCGCCTGGCCCGCGCACGTCCTCGCCCTCGACCTGCTGCTCGTCGCTGCGGTGCTGGCACTGGCGCTCCTCGCGCGCATGCGGAGCGGGCTCGTGCCGCTCGTCGTCGGCGCCATCGTCGCCGCGGTACGCAGCGGGGTCCTCCCGCATCCGACGACGACGCTCGGATGGGGCGCCCTCGCCGTCATCACCGGATTCGGCCTGCTCGTGTCCTCGCTCGGCGCGAGCTACGTGCTCCGCGAGGGACCGGCGACCTCAGGCCGTGGTGACGGGGGTACGTGAGGCGAGCATCGGCCGGAACGCGGCGCGGTACGACCACGCGAGGAAGACCTCGAGGGCCACGACGACGATGGGGAGGATGATCCCGGCCGGCGCGAGGAAGGCGTGGAAGAGGAAGATGTTCACCACGATCGGCGCGAGAAGCGCGAGGGCGAGCGGCACGAACCGGCCCACGAGCAGCGCCAGGCCGCTCGCGACCTCCACGACCTTCACCAGCTGGAACAGGTAACCCGTCGCGAACATCGCGCCCGCGAAGGCTCCCGCCGGCGCCGGCATCGGCGGCTGGGGCAGGAAATGGAAGAAGAAGTTCAGGCCGAAGACGAAGAAGATCAGCCCGAGGAGGACGCGCGCGGCGAGGACGAGCTTGGATTTCATGGTCCTCGTACGATGCTACTTCCGAAAGAGAAGTTGCGCCCGATCCAGAAGCTTCTCTTTTTCGAACGACGCCCCATACTCGTGGGGTGGCGGACGAAAAGGCGGGATGTGCCCACTTCCAGGCGGCGATGGACGTGCTCGGAAAGCCCTGGACCGGGCACGTCTTCGAGGCCCTCGACCGCGGCCCGCTCCGGTTCGGCGCGCTGCGTGATGCGGTGGGGAGCATCGGCGACCGCATGCTCGCCCTCCGCCTGCGCGAGCTCGAGGAGCGCGGCCTCGTGGTCCGTCACGTCATCGAGGGGCCGCCGGTGGGCGTGTCGTACGAGCTGACGCCCGCAGGCCGCGGCTTCCGCGAGGTCGCCAGCGCCATGCGGAAGTGGGGGGCGGTGGTCCTGCGTGCGGCGGAGGCCGGCTCGCCGTCCACGCAGCCGTCACGGCGGAGGCGCTGACGCAGTGACGCCGGCCGCGGGGCCGCTTCGAAGCGCGTCGAGCCAGGTCGTCCACTCGTCGATTCCCTGGCCGGTGACGGTGGAGACGCAGAGCGCGCCCGGGCGCGGCATGACCCGGGATAAGGCGTCGACGATCGCCTCGACGGTCACGCCCGGGCAATACGGCAGCAGATCGAGCTTCGTGAGCACGACGAGGTCCGCGTTGCGGAACATGACCGGGTACTTCAGCGGCTTGTCGACGCCCTCGGTGACCGAGAGGATGACGACGTTGGCAGTCTGACCGAGGTCGTAGATCGCCGGACAGACGAGATTGCCCACGTTCTCGATGAAGAAGAAGTCGCTCTCGCTGATGGCTCCGCCGAAGCTCGGTCCGTGCAGGACGTGCTCGATCATCCCCGCGTCGAGGTGGCACGCCGTCCCCGTCGTGATGGTCTCGGCGCGCAGCCCGACCCGCGCCATGCGGTCGGCATCGTGCGTGGTCGCCAGGTCGCCGCTCACCGCGGTCAGGCGGCGGCGCTCGCCGAACGCCACCGCGGTGGCCTCGAGGAGCGCGGTCTTTCCCGCGCCCGGTGATCCCATGAGATTCAGGACGGTCACGCCGTCCTCGCGGAAATGCCCACGCAGATGTGCTGCTTGCCGGCGGTTTCCGGCGAGGAGGCTCTCGTGCACGTCGACCGAGACGACGTTCGCATCACCACATCCGCATTTGTCACACATCGCTGATCACCGCCTCTATTCGATCGAGAAATATCTCTCCGCCCGCCGTGAGCCGCGCAGGTGTCCCGCAACGACCGCACGTGAGAGGAGTGCCAGGGACGAGCGTGACGAGGCAGAGTGGACAGCTCCACGTCGCCGGCTCGGAGACCACGAACAGCTCGGCGTTGGCCAGGCGGCCGACGCTGCGAAACGCGTCGTAGGCAGTTCGAAAGAGCTCGGGGTCGACGCCCGCGTGCTCTCCGACGCGTACGTGAATGGCATTCACGACCGCGCTCGCGTGCGGCTCGAGCGCGCGGTCGACCTCCTCGAAGAGCGCCTGGATGAGCGAGACCTCGTGCATCTCAGCAGATCCGCGGCAAGGGCTCGCCCTCGAGCTCGAAGAGGCGACGGTGACCGAAACCCGTATCGAGGAGGACCGCTCCCGGGTGATCGTCGACGACGCGCCCGATGATGGCGGCCCGGCGCCCGAGCGGATGGGCATGCAGCGCGGCGAGCACCGCGTCGGCACGCGACGCTCCGACCCCGAGGAGGGCCTTGCCCTCGTTGGCCACGACGAGGGGATCGATCCCGAGGATGTCCGCGGCGGCGCGGGCAGCGTCGGTCATCGGGATACTGGCATGGTCGAGCACGATGCCGAGGCGGGCCTTGACCGCCATCTCGGTGAGCGCGGAGGTGACGCCCCCGCGCGTCGGGTCCTTCATCGCGTGGACCGCGTCGCCGCCCGCGGCGAGCGCGGCGCGGATCAACCCGTTAAGCGGGGCGACGTCGGAGCGCAGATCGCCCTCGAGCCCGAGCTGATGGCGCGCGGCGAGGACCGCGAACCCATGATCGGCGATCGATCCCGTCACGATGACGACGTCTCCGATCCGCAAGCCTGCGTCGCGCACCACCCGGTCGGTCACGCCGACGCCGCTCGTCGACAGCACGATGCCGTCGATCTCGCCGCGCCCCATCACCTTCGTGTCCCCGGTGACGACGAAGGCCGAGGCCTCGCGCGAAGCCTCGCGCATCGATTCGTGAATGCGCGCCAGCGATTCGAGGGAAAAGCCTTCTTCGATGATCACGCTCGAGGTGAGCCCGAGGACCTCGGTCGCGCCCATCATGGCCAGATCGTTCACCACGCCGGAGATCGCGAGGCGGCCGATGTCCCCGCCCGCGAAGAAGATGGGCTTCACGACGTGTCCGTCGGTGGTCAGGACCAGCCACCGATCGCCGAAGCGGATGGCCGCGCCGTCGTCGAGGGCGTCCGCTCCGACGCCGCCCGGCCCGAGGGCTGCCTCGGGCGGGCGCTCCGGCGCGAGCAGCTTCGAGACCAGCTCGCGCATCGCCGAGCCTCCCGCGCCGTGCTTCAGCTCGACGACGCCGCGCTGGTCGCTCATCGCTCCTCGCTCTCCCTTCGAAGCACCGCGACCTCACGCTCGCTCCTGCGGCCGAGGCCGTGATCGTGCCATATCCGGCAGGCCCCCTCGCTGCTCACCATGCACGCGCCGCGCGGGCTCTCCGGGCGGCACTCGACTCCGAAGAGCGGGCAATCGCTGGGCTGCGCGGTGCCGGCCATGATGCTGCCGCAGCGGCACGCATCGCTGAGCGCCTTCGCTTCGGGGGACGGCGCCTCCGGGGCTCCGATGGCGAAGCGCTCGCGTGCATCGCGGGCCGCGTACTCGGGGCGAAGGCGCAGATCGCCGCCCGGGATCATGGCGATTCCGCGCCACTCCCCGTCCTTCCGCTCGAAGACCCGGAACAGCGCGGCGAGCGCCGGGAGATTGCCGTCGCGGGAGACGCAGCGCGGATACGCGTTGACGACCTCGGTGCGCCCGTCGACGACGAGCTCCACGAGGAGCACGAGCGCCGCGAGGATGTCGACCGGCTCGAACCCCGCCACCACCACCGGACGACGGGTCGCCTCGGCGAACGGCTCGAACAGGCCGTAGCCGGTGATGATCGCCGCATTGCCGGCGGCGAGGAAACCTTCGATGCGCGACCCCGGCGAGGCCGCGACGAGCTCCATCGCCGGCAGCACGTACTTGTGCGCGGAGAGCACGAACAGGTTTAAAGGCGGGTCGCTCTCGAGCAGCGCCGCCGTCGCGACCGCGGTGGTCTCGAAGCCGGTGGCGAAGAACACCACCGGCTCGCTGTCCCGGCGCGCGATCTCCGCCGCCTCGAGCGCGCTGTAGATGACGGTGACGCGCCCGCCGGCCGCCCGCGCCCCCTCGAGCGAGATCGTCTGTCCCGGCACGCGCAACATGTCCCCGTACGTGAGGACGTGGACTCCCGCCTTGCACAGCTCGATCGCGGAATCGATCTCGGGCGCATCGGTGACGCAGACGGGGCACCCCGGCCCCATCACGACGCGGAGCCCGCGCGGCAGGCTCGCGCGCAGCCCGTAGCGCGCAAGCGCCTGCTCGTGACTGCCGCACACGTGCATGACGGAGACGGTCCGGCCGGCGCGCGCCACCGCTCGTTCGAGACGGGCGAGCAGCGCGCGGCCTTGCGCCGGATCACGGAACTCGAGACGGCGCACGTCGCTCGTCATGGGCGCTCCTCGGGCGGCGGACCGAGCTCCTCGGTGGCGAGCTCGCGGTAGAAGTCGAGGGTCTGCGCGACGTCCTCGGGAGGGATGCGGCGAATCGCGAAGCCGACGTGGACGAGCACGTGGTCCCCGACGCTCACCGGCTCGTCGACGATGTGGAGGGCCACGTCGCGGCGCACGCCGAAGAAATCGACGGTGGCGACGAGGTCATGGATCGCGAGGATCTTGCCGGGGACGCCGAGGCACATCGTTACACCTGCCCCGCGCGGACGGCGAGGACGCCCGCCCAGGCCTGCCCCAGCGCGAGGCCGCCGTCGTTGACCGGCACCTCGCCCGCGTCTGCGATCGTCAGATGACCGAGCCGGGCGCGGAGGCCGGCGTCGAGCAGCGCATTCTGGAAGCAGCCGCCCGTCAGCACGATGGTGCTGTCACGGCCCGCTGCCCGCTCGAGGAGCTGCGCGGCCCCTTCGATGATCGTGGCGTGGAACCGGCTGGCGATGGTCTGCCGGCTGGTCCCGGCGAGCAGATCGGCAACGACGGCCCGCGTGGTCGGACGGAGGTCGAGCTCGCTCTCCGCCGAGGACCCGAGGCTTGTCGACGCGACCACCGGCATCACGAAGGGATACGGGTCCCGGGCGCAGCCGAGCGCCGCCTCCTCGAGGGCCACGGCGAGCTGGCCCTCGAACGTGGCGCTCGTCCGCCCCGTACACAGGGCCGCGAAGGCGTCGAAATACCGGCCCATGCCGCGCGCCTGCGTGACGTTGACGCCTTCCTCGAGCATCCGGCCGACGCGCGCCCTCGTCTCTTCCGGGATCGCGGCGAAGAGCGCGAGCGACGCGGCGATCCCGTCCGCTTCCTCGCCGAACGCGTCGCGGACGAGCGCCCATGCGCCGCGCCAGACCTCACGGATGGCCCGCTCTCCGCCGGCGAGGCCGAGCGGGCGAAGGCTGAACGGACGCGTCCACGAGAGGCCGTCGACGGCGAGGATCTCGGCGCCCCACGCGGTGCCGTCCAGGCCATATCCCATGCCGTCGAACGCCGCGGCGACCACCGGGCCGTCGATGCGCTGCTCCGCGATCGTCGCGAGCACGTGCGCGTGATGGTGCTGGACGCCGAGCCGCGCGCATCCGTCCCGCCCGAGCGCATACCGCCTCGACGCGTAGCCGGGGTGACGATCCTGCACGACGACGCGGGCGCGCACGCCGAAGAGGCGCTCGAACGACTCGACCTCGGCTTCGTACGCGCGCTCCGCCTCGTGGCTACCGAGGTCCCCGAGGTGCGGCGTGAGGTAGGCCTCGTCCCCGATGACGAGGCAGGCCGTGCTCTTCTGGTGTCCGCCGAGGGCGAGGACGGGCTCCGGCGCCGAGAGCGGCAGGCGAACGGGCCGCGGCGCGTACCCGCGGGCGCGCCGGAGCACGTGGGTCCGGCCGGAGCCAGCCGCCACCACCGAGTCCTCGATCCTTCGAACGATCGCGCGATCGTGGAAGAGGAATGCGTCGGCGACCTCCGACAGCGCCCGCTGTGCATCCTCGCGCGTCACCGCGATCGGCTCGCCGCTCCGGTTCCCGGACGTCATCACGAGCGGTCGCCCGACCGCGGCGAGCAGCAGGTGATGAAGCGGGGTGTACGGCAGGAGGAGCCCGAGCCTCGCGCTCCCGTGCGTCACGCCAGCGGCGAGCGCGGCGCTGCGCCGTGGAGCGAGCACGATCGGATGCGCCGCCGACCCGAGCGCGGCGAGGGCCGACTCGTCCAGCTCGGCGAGCGTGACCGCAGTGGCGCGATCGGTCATCACCGCAAAGGGCCGCTCCTCGCGGCGCTTACGGACGCGCAGCCGGGCCACCGCCATCTCGCTGGTGGCGTCGCACGCGAGGTGAATACCTCCGATTCCCTGTATGGCAACGATCTCACCGGCGGTCAGTCGCGCCGCCGCCTCGGCGATCGGGTCGGCGGCCCGCTCCTCGCGGCCGAGCGGCGCCTCGAGCCACAGCCGGGGACCGCACCCGGGGCAACACGTCGCCTGCGCATGGAAGCGGCGATCGCCCGGATCCGTGTACTCACGCGTGCACGCGGCGCACATCGGAAACGCCGCCATCGAGGTTCGCTCGCGTTCGTACGGCAGCGCAGTCACGACCGCGTAGCGTGGCCCGCAATCGGTGCAGCCGTTGAACGCATGCCGGTGGCGACGATTGGCCGGATCCTCGATCTCGTGCCGGCAGGCGTCGCACGTCGCCGCGTCGGCGGGGATCGACGGCCGCTGGCGCGCGGCGCCGACGCTGGGAAGGATGGTGAAGCCCGCCGGGCCGGGCCCGGTTCGTCGCTCGACGCGCACCGCGTCCACCCGGGCCAGCACCGGCGCGTCCGAGCGCACCGCGGCGACGAGCGCATCGAGAGCGCCGGGCGGTCCGTGCGCATCGACCGCGACACCCTGCGCCGAGTTCGTGACCGTGCCGCGCAACCCGAGCCGCTCGCTGGTCCGCTTCAGCCACGGGCGCATCCCGACGCCCTGCACGATCCCCTCGATGTCGAGGTGAATGCCGTCGACCGCGGGCTCGCGCCTGGCGAGCTCCACCCCGAACCGCCCGAGGTGACGCACCACCTCGTCGAGCGCGTACGGCACGGCGGCCGCGGCCGCTGCCGAGAGCTCCACGCCCACGTCGGTCGATTCCGGCACGATGCCGACGAGCACCGCGTCGCGCGGGCCCCTTCCGGCGAGCTCGAGCAGCGTGAGCACGTCGCTGATCGCCGGCTCGTGTGGCGAGAGCCGCGGACCGACCGGCTGGGCGGCGAGCAGCGCCGCCTGCTGCACGGTGCGAACCGTCCCGGGCGGCGCGTCGGCGATCATCGCATCGACGAAGATGAGATGCTCGGAGTCGAGCAGATACCCCACGAGGTCGAGCCCGGACGTACCGGCGTCCACGACGTTGACCGATGACGGAATGACGTACGCGCGCTCGAGCGCCTGCACCACCACGACGCCGAGCGCATCGTCGCCGAGCAGGGTATTGCCCAGTCCAACGACCGATACCTGCGGCCCGTTCAAAGCACCCTCACGGTCGCGAGCGGGCGGCGCTGCGGGTCGAAGGCATGACACGCGCATGCCATGCAGGGGTCGAACGAGTGCAGCGTGCGGAGCACCTCGAGCGGCTTGGTCGGATCGGCGATCGGCGTGCCGACGAGCGAAGCCTCGTAGGGACCACGGGCGCCGCGCTCGTCGCGGGGGCTCGCGTTCCAGGTCGTGGGAACGACCGCCTGGTAATTCTTGATGATCCCGGCCTCGACGACCACCCAGTGCG
Organism: Labilithrix sp.; assembly: GCA_028287035.1. The sequence goes on from JAQBQL010000232.1 coordinate 90,765, forward strand.
AGAGGGCGCCGCGCGGCGCCTCGTGGAGACCGAGCCCCTCGATCGCGTGCGACGGGAACTCGGGCTTCCGGTAGGTCTCGAGATTTCCGCCGAGCACGCTGTCGGCGAGCAGCTGCCAGTGCTTGGTCGCCAGATCCGCGAGCATCGCGGAGCGGACCGCGCGCGCCACGTAGCGACCCATCGTCGACTGCATCTTGCCAACGAGCGCCTCGGGCCGTGCCGAGAGCCCGATGCCCTCCGACGCGCGCCCGAGCCAGGTCTTCGTCAGCTCGTGCCCCGACGCCCAGCCGACGAGGACGTTCGCGAGCGGGCCCACCTGCATCGGCTTGCCCTCGAGCCGCGGAGCCTTCACCCACGAGTACTTCTTGTCGAAGTCGACCGCCGTCTTGTCGGGCTCGGTGCTTCCCTGGAACGGATGCTCCGGGCCGGCGCTGCCGCGGTACCACGCATGCGTCACGTCCTCGGTCACGTGGGCGCGGAACCCGGCGTCCCGTTCGCCGACGAGCGGCCGTACGTGCTTCAGGTCGCCGGAGTCGAGGATGCCGCCGGGCAGGTCGAACGACGTGGCTGCGGCGTCGGTGGGAAGGTCGGGCACCGAGAAGTATGCGTCGACGCCGCGCCCGTAGTGAAAGGCCTCGGGATAGGCCGCGGCGAGGGCGCACGCGTCCGGCAGATAGACCTGGTGCGCGAAGTCACGCACCTCGTCGAGGAGCGACTTCATCTGGAAGAGCCGGTCGACGTTCATCGCTCCCTGCCCGTCGGGATCGATGGCATTCATGACGCCGCCGACCGCGAGGTTCTGGATGTGCGGCGTCTTCCCGCCGAGCATCGCGACGACCTGGTTCGACTTCCGCTGGAACTCGAGCGCGTGGAAGTAGTGCGCCATCAGCGCGAGGTTCACCTCCGGCGGCAGGTGCATCGCCGGATGACCCCAGTAGCCGTGCGCGAAGATGCCGAGCTGACCGCTGCCGATGAGGCCGGTGACGCGGTCCCGGACGCGCGCCATCTCGCCCACCGAGTTGAGCCGCCAGGACGAGATGGAGCCCGCGAATGCCGCCGCCTTCGCCGGATCGGCGCGGGGAATCGTGGTGACGTCGATCCAGTCGAGCGCGGAGAGCTGGTAGAAATGAACGATGTGATCGTGGAGGGCGTGGGCGATGAGGATGAGATTCCGGATCGCCTGCGCGTTCAGCGGGATCTCGAGCTTCAGTGCGTCCTCGACGGCGCGCACCGAGGCCATCGCGTGCACCGTCGTGCACACGCCGCAGAAGCGCTGGGCGTAGAGCCACGCCTCGCGTGCATCGCGCTTCAGGAGGATCTTCTCGAGGCCGCGCCACATCGTGCAGCTCACCCACGCGTCGTCGACGCGCCCGCCGTCGATCTGCACGTCGACGCGCAGGTGCCCTTCGATCCGCGTGACCGGATCAATCGTCAGTCGGGTTGCCATGCGAGTCCCTTGCGATGTGAGGAGTTGCGGTCTGCAGCTGCGCGATGGACCGCCGCCACGTCGAGAGCGGCGCCGGGAGGATCGCGAGCCACTTGACGGTGAGCACGAACGCGCTCAGCGCCAATGCGATGAAGCCCATGCTGATGAGAAGCTCGGGGACGCTCGGGAAGTACACCGCCACGTGCCCCTGGTCGAAGCTCAACGTGGTCGGCGTGAAGCGGTAGAGCATCCCTCCTCCGCAGGCCATCACCGCCATCAGGAACGCGAGCCGCGGGATTCCGCGGAATGCGGCCCGCCGGAGCACGAGCGCCGGAATGCCGATGAGGACGTTCTCCAGCCAGAAGAGCTCGCCGAGCACGTCGAGGCGGAAGGCCGCGCCGAGCTGGTGGCGCAGCGCGAGATCGCCGAACCGGATCGTGAGCCAGACGATGCTCGTCCACGACAGCAGGTTGCCGAGCTCGCCGATGACGGCCATGTCGAGCGGACGCCGCCACGTGACACACGACGCCATGACGATGAACATGACGAACGCGAACCCGCAGGCGAACGCCTGGATCAGGTAAAGGAGCGGCAGCATTGGCGTCTGCCAGAGCGGGTCGAGCTTGCCGCCCGACAGCAGGAGGAGCGCGCCGAGCGACGACTGATGCCCGAGCGGCAGCAGGTAGGCGAGGCCCACCATGTACGGATAGATCCGGCGCATGCGCGGCTGCCAGGCGCGGATCACCCGCCGGGCGCGCGGGGACCCGCGATACCAGAAATGCTCGACCACCGCGGGCGAGTTCTCGAATCCCAGGAACACGACGCAGTAGAGCGGCATCGCGAGGGACACCTCGAACAGCGGCGAATGCTCGTTCCAGTGCGTCGGAAGGAGCAGGTTCCAGAAGTTCCACGGCCGGCCGACGTCGATCGCGAGCGCCGCGAGACCGGTCGTGTAGAAGAGGAAGCTCGTCACGAGCGCGGTGCGCATCACGACGTGGAGGCGCTTGCGGTCGAGGATCCACGCCGCCGCCCCGACCGCGAGACCGCCCGAGCCGAGCGCGGTCAGCGTCATCACGTTGAACGTCTTCCACACGCCCCACGCGTAGATGTCGTTCATTCCCGAGTACCGGCCGAGCCCACCGAAGAGGCGCAGCACCGCGAGGGCCATCCCGATCGCCGCGAACGCCAGCAACGCGAGCGTGGAGCGCGTGAGCATCCGCACCTCGAACACGCGAACGCCGCGTTGCCAGAGGTTGGTGCTGGAGCTCGATTGGGCGCTCACAGCTGCTCCTTCAATCCGTCCTTGGCCTCGAGCTCCTTCACCTCTTCGTCGTGGGCGCGCCAGCGGCGGCGGATCACCATGGTGATCATCGCGTAGAGCGTCACCGGCAAGAGGAGCCACTTGTAGAGGATCGCCTGGAATCGCATCTCGTGGCCGGGGCGAGCGTCGGGCGCGAGCGTCGGTAGCCCGAGCTTCGCGAAGGGGACGTGCGCGAGGTAGAGGACCTGCGTGCCCCCGGCCTCGAGCTCGCCGTAGACCCGCTGCTCCGCGTAGGCCTCCGGCTTCGCGACGAGCCGGGCGTGCGCATCGGCGAGCAGCGCGACGCGCGTCCCGAAGACGACGGCGGCGGTCGGGCACACCGTCGTGCACGCGGGCTCCCCGCCCTTGTCGAGCCGTTGCTCGCGGCAGAATTCACATTTGACGATCTTCGGATTGAAGTGGTCCCATTCGAACTTGGGCACCTCGAACGGACAGGCCACCTCGCAGTAGCGACAGCCGATGCATGCCGAAGGGTTCCAGCCGACGACGCCCTGCGGGCCCTTGTGCAGCGCCTCGAAGGGACAGGCGGCGACGCAGGCCGGGTCGACGCAGTGCATGCACTGACGCTTGACGAACGAGCTCTGTCCCGCCCCATCGTCGAAGAGCTTGATGACGTTCTTCGTGTGGCTGTCGAGGTCGAGGGGCGTCTGCCAGATTCCACCGGACATCCGCGTATCGGGGGTCAGCCCGTTCACGTCGGCACACGCCACGACGCACGCCTGGCAGCCGATGCAGCGCGTCGTGTCGTACAGCATCGCGACCGCGTCGGCAGGCGCGCGGGCGGGGATCTCCGCCCCGAACGCGTCGCGCGTCACCGCGAGCGGAGCGACGATTCCGGCCCCCAGGAGGAGACTGCGGCGCGAGAGGACCGTCATGGGGCGTCCGCGTCCTCGGGCGGCTCCGGGTCTGCGGGCGCTTCCGGCGTACCCTCCTGCCAGGTCGCGATCGGGAAGCGCTTCGCCGCGACGTACGTGGCCCCGGCCACCGCGCCCGCCGCGAGGCCGACGAGGCCCGCCGCGAGGGGACCGACCGAGCCCTGCGCGGCGTGGATGGGCGGATACGTGGTGGGCGGCTTCGCGTTGTGGATCTGGACGAGATCGAACATCGGCACGCGAAACGCGAGGTGCTGCTCGGTGCAGCCGATGCACGGGGCCCCGATCCCGATGGGCCACGCGTCCACCACCTCGTTGAAGTGGCGGGTCGAGCACGCAGCGTGGGTGTCCGGCCCCTTGCAACCGAGCTTGTAGAGGCAGAAGCCCCGGCGATGGGCCTCGTCGCCGAACGTCTCCACGAACTCACCGGCATCGAAGTGAGCGCGCCGCGGGCAGTGGTCGTGGATCGTGTGGTCGAATGCGAACTTCGGGCGTCGCTTCTCGTCGAGCGCCGGCAAGGTCCCGTGGACGGCGTATTCCAGGATGGTCGCCAGCAGCGTGTACGGGTTGGGCGGACAGCCCGGAATGTTGACGATGGGCTTGCCGGTGATGATGCTGTCCACCCCCGTCGCGTTCGTGGGATTCGGGTCCGCGGCCGGAATGCCGCCCCACGAGGCGCACGAGCCGATCGCGATGATGGCTGCAGCGTCCTTGCTCACGTGGCGGAGCACGTCGATGGCGGGCCGCCCGGCGATGGTCATGTAGTCGGCGGCATGGCCCTGGGGAATCGAGCCCTCCACGACCAGGACGTACTTCCCGGCATTCAGCGTGATGGCGTCATGCAGGGCGCGCTCGGCCTCGGCCCCCGAGGCGGCCATGAGGGTCTCGTGATAGTCGAGCGAGATCAGGTCGAAGATGAGCGTGCCGACGTCCGGCTGGCTCGTCCGCAGCAACGTCTCGGTGCAGCCGGTACAATCCTGGAAGTGGAGCCACACCACCGAGAGGCGCGGCGCCTTGGCGATCGCCGTCGCCACCTCGGACGCCTCCGCGCGCTCGGTAAGCGCGAGCCCGAAAGGGGCGACGACCATGAGCTGGACGCAGAACTCGACGAACGAACGGCGTGACACGCGGCTGCGCGTCAGGGCGTCGCCGACCGTGTCCCGCCGCGTTGCCTGAGGAGGTCCGCTCATGTGGAGCAGGAGTGCGGAGCAGAGAGCGTGCCGTGGCCCCGGCAGGCCGATCCTGGCGTCATCGCGCCAATGCAGGGCGGCCCGGACCGCCACGGGCGCAAACGGTGCACGTGGTGCGCAGCATCCGCGCGGTCAGGCGTCGAGCACCTCGCGGACCTTTCGCCTCAGGGTCTCGGGCGTGATCGGCTTCTGGAGATACGAGATGCCCATGTCGACGAACCCGTGGCGGACCACGCTGTCGTCTGCATGACCCGACATGCACACGACCTTCATTCCAGGGCGAGTCTTCGCGAGCCGCTTCGCGAGGTCAGGACCGCTCATCTGGGGCATCACCACGTCGGTGAGCAGCAGGTCGATGGTGCCGAGGTGCTGCTCGCAGTGGAGCAGCGCCTCGCCCGCGTGCTTGGCATCGATGACCCGGTAGCCGCTCCGCCGGAGGATCCCTCGCGCCACCAGCCTCACCTGCTCGTCGTCGTCGACGAGCAGGATCGTCTCCGACCCGGGGCGCACCGGCCTGGCAGCGATCGCCCGCATGCGGTCGATCTCGAGATCGACGCGCGGAAGGTAGACCACGAAGGTCGCACCCCGGCCCGGCTCGCTATGGACCCACACGCCCCCGCCGCTCTGCTGGGCAATCCCGAATACCGTGGAGAGCCCGAGCCCGGTGCCCTTGTCGACGGCCTTCGTCGTGAAGAACGGCTCGAAGATGCGCGTCTGCATCAGCGCGTCGATCCCGACCCCGGTGTCGGTGACCGCGAGCACGACGTAGGGACCGGCCTTCAGGTCCACGTGCTCTCGCGCGAAGTCCTCGTCGAGCTCGACGTTCGAGGTCTCGATGGTGAGCTTGCCCCCGGTTGGCATCGCGTCCCGCGCGTTCACCACCAGGTTCATGACCACCTGCTCGATGCTGGACGGATCCGCCCTGAGCCTTCCGAGGCGCTCGCCGGCCACGAACCGCAGCTCGATGTCCTCACCGAGGATGCGCTGGAGCATCTTGTCCATCTTCGCGAGGAGATCGTTCAGGTCGATGACCTTGGGCGCGAGCACCTGCTTGCGGCTGAACATCAGCAGCTGGCGCGTGAGGTCGGCCGCGCGGTTGCCGGCCTTCTGGATCTCGTCGACGTCGTCGCGCATCGGATCGTCGGGACTCAGCGTGTCGAGCATCAGCTCCGCGTAGCTGAGGATGACCGAGAGCACGTTGTTGAAGTCGTGGGCAACGCCTCCTGCGAGTCGCCCCACCGCCTCCATCTTCTGCGCCTGGCGGAGCTGCCCTTCGAGGGTGACCCTGATGCTCTCGCCGATGCTGCGATGCACGCCGATGGCGATCTCGTCGGACACCGAGGCCAGCCCCTCGAGCGCGGGCTGCGTCCAGGGCTTCCGCGCGAAGCTCGCGATCACGCCGACCAGCTCGCCGCTGACGAGCAACGGGTGCGACGCGAAGGCGACGAGACCCTCGCGCTTTGCCCAGCCGGGATCCAGCGTCCGGGGATCCCCGAGGACATCGCTCGTGACGTGGGGAGCACGTTGCTCGGCGACGAGCCTCGTCTCGTGAACGCCGATGCGCACGAGGCCCTCTGCCCCTCCGTAATCCTCGAGCCCGGCACTGGCCTGCAGCTCGAGGTCCTTGGTTCGCGGATTCAAGGTCCAGATGCGCACGCAGGCGGCGCCTGCATAGGCCACCAGCGCCTCGGCGCAGCGGCGCAGGACCTCGGGGAGGGAGCCGCCCTGGGTGAGAGCGACGCCGACCTCGCCCGATAGCTGCGCGACCGCCATGCGCTCGAGGTTCGCGTTCTCGGCGATCTTTCGTTCGGTGAGATCGATGGCAATCGCGATCCCGTCCCGACCCACCAGGGTGGCGGCGCCGGTCAGGATCGGAAGGCGGCTGCCGTCCTTGCGGAGCAGCTCCTTCTCGAAGGGTGCGGCAACGCCCTGGGCCGTCAGCTGCCCGGCCGCCAGCTCGTCGGCGTGTCGCCACTCGGGGGGCGTCAGGTCGGGCCAGTGCACCTCGCCGGAGAGCAGCTCGTCGCGTGAATACCCGAGCATCTGCGCGCCCGCTTCGTTCACGTCACAGACCTTCCCGAGCGCGTCCGAGATCGTGATGAGCACGAGGCCCGAATCCCAGAGACCGCGAAAGCGTGATTCGCTCGCCCGGAGCGCCTCCTCGGCCACGCGTCGCTCGGAGATATCCATGACCATGGCGAGCACGCCCTCGAGCTGACCGTCCGGGTCGAAGATGGGGCTCGTCTCGAGGAGCGTCCACAACGTCGCGCCGTCGCTCCTTCGCAGACGTAGCTCGACCTGCTTCGAGCGCCCGGCCTCGAAGAGCTCCATGTCGTTGGCCATGGACGCTCGGCCGTCCTCGAACAGGAACTCGTCGGACGGGCGGCCGACCGCCTCGTTCGGGTCGCACCCGAGCATCACGCCCATCCGCGCGTTCATGAACGACGTCTCGCCGCGCGCGCCGATCACCCAGACCCCCTCGTTGGTGGTCTCGACGATGCGTCGATAGCGTGCCTCGCTCTCCAGCAAGTGGGCAGTTCGCGACGCGACTTCCCGCTCGAGGAGCTGGCTGTACTCGTCATGGTAGTCGCCATATGCCTTGAGGCGCAGGAGGTTGCGGACGCGAGCCTTCAGCTCGGCACGATCCACGGGCTTGCTGAGGAAGTCCTCCGCGCCCGCGAGGAGGCCGCGCATCTTCGCCTCCCGGTCGTCGCGGACCGTCACCATGATGATCGGGATGTTCCTGGTCGCCGGGTCGGCCTTCAGGCGCGTCGCGAGCTCGAAGCCGTCCATCACGGGCATCATGACGTCGAGAAGGATGAGGTCCGGGCGCTCGAGGGCGACCGCGGCGAGCGCCTCGGCGCCGCTGCCCGCGGTCGCGACGACGTACCCTTCCGGCGCGAGCATCACCAGGAGGAGCTTCTGGTTCTTGAGCTCGTCGTCGACGACGAGGACGCGCGCCGGCCGCGCCGCGCCTCCCGAGATCGTGTTCATGGCGCCCCCAGGTGCGCGGCGATCGTCTGCAGGAACTGCTTGTACCGGATCGGCTTTGCCATGTAGCCGTCGCAACCGGCGGCCCTGATGCGTTCCTCGTCGCCCTTCATGGCGAGCGCGGTGAGGGCGATGACCGGGATCGCGCGCGTCACGGGGTCGCCCTTGAGGACGGCGGTGGCGGCGAGGCCGTCCATCCCGGGTAGCTGGACGTCCATGAGGATGAGCGCCGGTCGGCTCGCCCGCGCCAGGGCAAGGCCGGCCTCCGCGTCCGTCGCGCTCAGCACGGTGTGACCGGCCGATTCGATCAGGAACGTGGCGAGCTTCAGGTTCGCGGCGTTGTCCTCGACGATCAGGATGACTGCCATTTCACGCCGCCGCCCGCTTGCGCCCGGAGAGCGCGCGCTCCACCTCGGCGGTGAGGCGCTCCTGACCGAACTCGCTCTTTTCCATGATGGCGAGCGCGTAGCGATTCAGACGGGCGCGGTCCTCGTCGGACACCTGCTTGGCGGTCACCACGAGGATGGGGATGCGCGCGGTCTCTGGCTCGCGGTCGAGCACGTCCACGACCTCGAAGCCGCTCACGTCGGGCATGACGAGGTCGAGGATGATGAGGTCGGGCCGCTCCTTGCGGGCCAGCTCGATCGCCTGGAGCCCGCCGTAGGCGCGCAGGACCGTCGTCGCGAGGCCCATGATTCGCACCGCGATCAGCTCGACAGCCTTCGGGTCGTCGTCCACCACGAGCACCGTGAGCTTCTGGTCCTTGGCGCGCGGGATGAGACGGAGCTCGACGAGCGTGTCGTTCAGCTCCTGCCGCGAGATCGGCTTTTCCATGATCGCGGCGGCGCCGAGCGCGAATCCGCGATTCCGATCGACCGCAATGGTGATGATCACGACCGGCACGCGAGCGAGCTCGGGCACGGTCTTGATCCGCGCCAGGAGCTCCCAGCCGTCCATCTGCGGCAGGAGGATGTCGACCGTGATGAGCGCGAGCGGCTGCTGCACGGCAAGGAGGAGTGCCTCCTCGGCGGAGGTCGCATGCACCACCGTGAACCCTTGCGCCTCGAGCTGCACGCGGATGACCTCGGCGGCCTTCGCGTCGTCCTCCACGACGAGCGCAACGAGCGCCTCGGAAGGTGCCGGCTCCGTGAGCGAGGCCGAGGCCGGCTGCTTGACCGGCGGAATCGCATCCTCGTGCGCTTGCCGGAACGGCAGCCACACCGAGAAGCAGGACCCCGACCCGACGTGGCTCGCGACGGCCACCGCGCCGCCGTGCAGCTGCGCGAGGGCCTTCACCATCGCGAGGCCGAGTCCCGAGCCCTCGTACTTTCGTGCGAGACCCTTGTCGATCTGGCTGAAGGCCTCGAACAGCGATTCGAGCCCATCGGGCGAGATGCCGATTCCGCTGTCGGTGACGGAGAGCTCGAGGAACTCCTCGAAGTCACTGTCGGCGAGCGGAACGCTTCGCGCCGTGCCGTCGCCACGGCACGTGCCGACCTCGGCGCGGGTCGCCCGGCGCGCGGACAACGCGACCTCGCCGCCCTCGTCGGCGAACTTCACCGCATTGGAGAGGAGGTTGTAGAGGATCTGCTTGATCTTGCGCCCATCGGCCTCGATCGTACCGAGGTCCTCGGGATCTTCGATACGGACGTGGATCCGGCGCTCGGCCGCCTTCTCGCGGATGATCGAGAGGCTGTTTACCAGGAGTGACGAGACCTCGACGGGCTCCAGATCGAGCGTCATCTTGCCGGCCTCGACCTTCGACAGGTCGAGGATGTCGTTGATGAGCGCGAGCAGGTGCTTGCCGCTGTCGAAGATGTCGGCGATGAAGCCGCGCTGCTGGCTGCTCATGTCCCCGAGGAGCCCGTCCCTCAGCACCTCGGAGAATCCGATGATGGCATTGAGCGGAGTCCTGAGCTCGTGAGACATGTTGGCGAGGAACTCGGATTTCGTGCGGCTCGCGTCCTCGGCGATGATCTTCTGCTGCAGGGCCTGCTCGAACAGCCTGGATTCGGTGATGTCGCGGGCTGCGACGAAGACGCCCTGGAGCTTGCGATCCCGATCGTGAAACGTCTTGGCGTTGTACGAGATGACGGTGAGCTTCCCGTTCCGGGCGCGGGCCGTGAGCTCGTAGTTGCTGACCGTGCCCTCGGCGAGCACCCGCTGGATGCCCGCTTCGGCACGGGCAGCGTCGGTGAAGTAGCTCTTGAATGGAGCGCCGATCAGCTCGTCACGCGTGCATCCGGTCAGTGCCTCGGTCTGCTTGTTCACGTCGGTGATGATCCCGCGTGGATCGGTGGCCATGAGCGCGTCGATGTTCGATTCGAGGAGTGACCGCGTGTAGAAGTGCTGGTCACGGAGCCGCTGATCGAGCTTCGTTCGCTCCTCCTCGGCGAGCTTGCGGGCCGTGTTGTCGGTCCCGATGAGCAGGTAGCCGATGATCATCTGCTTCGCGTCGCGGAGCGCCGTGATCGACACGACCGCCGGCAGGCGGCTCCCGTCCTTGCGGATCTTCGTGAGCTCGCAGATGTCCTCGATGCCCCGCGCCGCCTTGAATGCCAGGGCCTCGAAGCCCGCCCGGATCGGGGTGCCGTACTCGGCTGTCAGGGCAGCGGCGCGAGCGATCAGCTCGTCATGGTCGTGGAGGTCGGCGGCGCCCACGCAGTTCACCACGTCGGCCGCCTCGTAACCGAGCATCCGTTCGGCGCCGACGTTGAAGATCTGGATGATCCCGTTCGTGTCGGTCGCGATGCTCGAGAAGTTCGCGCTGTTGAAGATGGCCCGCTGCAAGGCTCCCGCCTCGAGCAGCGCGGCCTCGGCCTTCTTCCGTGCCGTGTTGTCGGTCCCGATCAGCAGATATCCGATGATCACGTGCTCGGCGTCCCGCAGCGCGGTGACGGAGACGACCGCCGGAAGGCGGGTGCCGTCCTTGCGAATGTAGGTCAGCTCGTAGATGTCCTCGATCTCGTGCGATGCCTTGAACACCAGAGCCTCGAACCCCGGTGTGATCGGCGTCCCGAGCTCCGCGCTGAGAGCCTCGGCGCGAGCGATCACCTCGTGCGGATCGGAGATCTCGGCGGGCGTGATCTCGTTCACGACGTCGGCCGCGACGTAGCCGAGCATGCGCTCCGCGCCGACGTTGAAGATCTGGATGACCCCCCGGGCGTCGGTCGCGATGATCGAGAAGTTCGCGCTATTGAAGATCGCGCTCTGCAACGCGCCGGTCCTGAGGAGCGCCTCGGCGCGGACCTCGCTGCCGAGATCGGCCGCGCGGGCCCTCTCTTCGTCGTTCATCTGCATTCGTTCCCCCCCCGCGTCGGTGTCCTGACGTTCCCGAGAGGCGCCAGGATGCCCTTTCCACGCCGAGCAACAAGGGTGCCCGGCCCGGAGCGGTGGGTCGGTCGGTCGTTCCTCCGGACGTCGCGGCGGCCAGGCGTGCAAGCGGTGCGTCGTGCGCGCAAACGGTGCGCCTGGTGGCCGTCTGCAGCTCGGGCTGGGTTGCCGTCACACGCATTGATCAACGGCGCGCCGGGGGCGAAGCTCCCGCCCATGTCGTTCCGCGCCATCTTCATCGCGGTCGTGATCGGGGCGGCGCTCCTCGTCGCGGCGTTTCTCGTGAATCAGCGCCGCCCGGCCGTCGAGCGCAATCAGCCGACCGCCGCGCTCGTCACGGCGAGCGGCAAGTGCGCGGAATGCCATCGCCACGAGACGTCGGCGATCATCGATCAGTTCGAGCGCAGCAAGCACGCGGCGAAGGGAGTGAGCTGCCTCGACTGCCACCATGCCGCGGAGGGCCAGCCGAGCATGGACCATCGGGGGTTTTCGATCGCGAAGACCCTCACCGCGAAGAACTGCGCGCAATGCCATGCGACGGAGTACGACCAGTTCGCGCGGAGCCGCCACGCCGCTCCCTCGTGGGCGTCCGTCAACGGCGCAAAGGACATGACGCCCGAGCAGCGCGCGCTAGGCGAGCGGTATCACCCGGGGTGGGTCGATCGCGCTCCCATGGTGATCGGCACGCTCGAGGGCCAGAGCGCGCTCACGAGCGGCTGCAACACCTGTCACGCGATCGGGAAGCCGAATCCGGATGGGTCGTTCGGTACGTGCACCAACTGCCACGCCCGTCACTCCACCTCGGTCGCGCTGGCCCGCGAGCCCACGACGTGTGGGCAGTGCCACATGGGGCCGGACCACTCGCAGCTCGAGATCTACAGCGAGTCGAAGCACGGGGCGCTCTTCGAGGCGCAGCGCGCGACGTTCAACCTCGCGGCCGAGCCGAAGAAGCTGACGACCGCGGACATGTCCGTGCCCACGTGCGCGACGTGTCACATGAGCGGGCTCGAGGGAATGAAGGTCACGCACGACACGACCGAGCGGCTCTCGTACTTCCTCTTTGCGCCCATCTCCACGAGGCGCCCGAACGGCGACCGCGGCCGCGACGAGATGAAGGAGCTCTGTCTCAAGTGCCACACGCGTCCCCGCATCGACGACTTCTACGCCAAGGCCGAGGCCACGCTCGTCTCGACCAACGAGAAGGTCAAAGGCGCGACCGACGTCATCGCGGGGCTCCGGAAGGACGGCCTTCTCACGGCGGCACCGTTCGACGAGCCCATCGAGTTCGTCGAGTTCGATACATGGCATTACTACGGCCGGACTGCCAAGCACGGCGCCTTCATGGGCGGCGCGGACTTCGTGCAGTGGCATGGCAACTACGAGCTACTCAAGCAGCGCGTCGAGCTCGATCACGCGGCGGCCGAGCTGCGGGCGGCGGCGGCCGTGAAGCCTCGATGACGATGCTCTCGCGCGTCACGCCGTGGCGCGCCGCGCAGCTCTTCGCCGCCTCCAACGTGGCGTTCCTCGGGGTCGACATCGCGCTCGCTCACCTGGCGAACGACTTCGCCCGTCGTGCCGAGTGGGCGCCGCTCTACTTCTCGTTCGCGGCGACGCTGCTCCTCCTTCCCGGAGCGCTGGGGTTTGCCGACCGCCTCGCGCCGACGCTCGACCGGATCGCGGGATATGGCTCGATCGCGGTGGGGACGGTCGGGATGATCTACCATCTCCAGAGCGGATTCTTCGCCGCGCAGACGCTCCACGATCTCGTGTATTCGGCGCCGTTCGTCGCGCCCGTCGCGTACGTCGGCGTGGGGCTCCTCATCGTGCTGCTCCGGAGCGCCGAGGCCTCGCAGCCGACGTTCGGGCCATGGCTGATCGTGCTCGCGCTCGGCGGCTTCATCGGGAACTTCGCGCTGTCGCTCCTCGACCACGCGCAGAACGGGTTCTTCCACGTGACCGAGTGGATCCCCGTCGCCTCCGCGGCGTTCGCGATCGGCTTTCTCGTCGTGGCGCTCGCGTCGCCGGGAGCGATCCCGCTCCGCGTCCAGCTCGTCGTGATGGCCATGCAGGTGGCGGTGGGCATGGCCGGCTTCGTCCTCCACGTGCTCGCCGACGTGCACCGGCCGGCGGCCGCGGTCGTCGACCGGTTCGTCTTCGGGGCGCCGGCGTTCGCCCCGATGCTCTTCGCCGATCTCGCGACGCTCGGGGCCATCGGGCTCTGGGCCTCCCGGGGTCACGATGGACCCGCCCGGCGCGGTCGCGCCTGACCCCCGGGTCAGAGCCGACACCTGGCAACTCGCGTGTTTGTGGGGTCGGCAGCGCGGCGCGAGCGTTGCAGCACCGGCAGCATGAGCCGTTCGACGCTGCCCCCGCCCTCCGCTGGCACCATCCTCCTCGTCGAGGACGACGAGCGGCTCGCGCGGTCGCTCACGCGCATGCTGCAGGGCGGCGGTTACGACGTCGTGCACGCGAGAGATGGTGAGGAAGCCATCGAGACGGTCCGCGGGCGGACGTTCGACGCGGTCTTCTCCGACCTCAACCTCCCGGGCGTAGGCGGCGTCGCGGTGCTCACGGCGGCACGACAGACCGATCCCGACCTGCCGCTCGTGCTCATGACCGGAGATCCGACCCCGGCTGCGGAGGACGCCGCGGTCGCCCTCGGGGTGGTCGGTTACCTGACGAAGCCCACGAGCCGCGCCGCCCTCACGCGCGCGCTCCGTCGCGTGAATCCGCGGGCGCTGTCGCTCCGCGCCGTGGAGCTCGAGGCGACCGACGATGCGCCGATGAGCCATGCGCCCGTGACGATCCCGCCGCCGTCCGATTACCGGACGACGGTGTGGAGCTCGGCAAATGTGGATTCGGTCGGCCGCTTGTGAGCTGACTACTTCGTCATCGCAAGCGCGCGCGGAGCCACCCAGAAGATGCGCCCCTGCGCGTCGTCCACGATGAAGAGGCGGCCGTCCGGAGCAAAGGCCACGTCGGCGGCGCGACCGTGGGGCCGGAAGCCCTTCACGAACGCCGCCGCTTCGCCGGTGGCGCGCAGCGAGCGCGGGTCGGTCTTCATGAAGATGACCCCGCTGCCGCCGAACGACGACACGACGCCGTGGATGGCGGAGAACATCCCGTGCGTGAACGGCGCTGGCCAGAGACCGCGCTCGAAGTCGAGCCCGAAGGGAGTGTCGTGGAGCGGAATGGCGACGCGCTCCGGCGCGGCCGTCGTGCAGTCGTAGCCCGACACGCCGGGCGCGAGGACGCCGGGGCCCACGCAGCACGGATATCCCCAGCTCTGACCGCGCGGCTCGAGGAGGGCCACCTTCTCGCGGGCGCCGGTGTTGTCCCAGCCGTCGTCCGTGAGCTCGTTCGCATAGCAATCGCCGCAGCTGTTCGGGGCGCAGCGGAGGTACATGGGATTGCGAAATCCATTCCCGACGACCTCGGGCGTCAGCGGCAATGCTCCCTTCTGCTCGATGTGCAGCGCGAGCACCGCACCCTTCTCGGTCTCGCTCGCGCTGCACGTCGGGAGGAAGTACACGCCGCGCGAGACGAGGAGCGCTCCGCTGCGGTCCACATCGAGGGTGTGCGTCCAGCGCATCTCGCTGCGCCCTCCGCCGCCGAGGTTCGCGACGAGCTCGGAAGGACCGGTGGGAATCGCGCGGTCACCGGCGGCATACGGCACGCGCCGCACCTCGTCGCTGCGGGTGAAGTAGAGGTACCCGTCGCCGGGGAACGCGAGGCCGTGCACGCACGCGAGGTTTGCGACGTCGCCCTCGAGCGCGTCGCACTTCATGCCTTGCCGCGCAAACGGACCCGCGTAGGTGAGGGTGGCGTCGGCCTTGCCGTCGTGGTCGTCGTCGGGCAGCACCACGATCGCGCCGAGCCCGTCGGCAGCGCCGCCCGGGGTGTCCATCGAGGGCGCCGCCACGAACACGTCGCCGTTCGGCGCGAACCTCAGCACGCGCGCCTCGGGGACCGGCGCGGTCGTGTACTCGCGCGCGCAGAAGCCGTCGGGCACGGTGAGGTCCGGAGTGTCGGTGCCGGGGAGGTCGCAGAACTTCGGCCCGGTGCCCGCCTCGCGATCGAGCGGTGAGCACGAGGGATCGGCCGCGTCGGGGCGCGCCGCGTCGGGGCCGGCGTCGACCGGGGGTGCCGCCTCGGGCACGGCCGCGTCGGGCGCGGGGGGCGCGGCGGGATCGCCGTTGTCCGAGCAGGCGCTCGCCATCGCGATCGCCAGTGACGCGGCGAGCAGCGGAGCGACGAACGGCAGGACGGAGCGGAGCGAGCTCACTGGCCCTTCACCGAGACCTTCACCTCGCTCGGGCAGGCCATCGCCGCCGACACGAGGACCTTGCTCTGCGCGTCCCACGCCGCCTGGTGCTCGGCGATGAGCTGCTTCTTGGCAGACGTCCCGAGACCGCCCCACCACTTGTCGACCTTCTCGATGCGTTCCTTGTTGGCGGCGGTGAAGGCGGCCGTCTCCGCGCCGAGCTTCGGGCAGCTCTTCAGGTTCGCCTTCCAGATGTCCGCCCGCTTCGACTCGAGGTCCATCTTCTCGGTCATGTTCGTCCGATCGCCGTCGTTCGGACCGCACGCGGCGAGCCCGGAAAGCAGGACGAGGGTGATCGCGGAGGGGACGGGAGACCAGGCCTTCATGCGGTCCATCATACGTGGGTCCCCGGTTTTGTTCCCGCGCGACGTTCGGTCACATCACGCGGGGCGGCTCCGCGTCGTCGGCGAAGGCGCCTTGCTCGAGGCCGGTGCCGTGCACGGTGAGGACCGGGCGCGCCGCCGCGAGCCGGGCCGGGAAGAGCGCGAGCTGGCCGGGGTCCGCGAAGATCGCCGCGAAGTCGTCCGGCGAAAGGCCGCGCTCGAGGCGTGACGCGAACGTGGTCGCCAGCGCGTTCTCGTAATACGCGACGTCGTAGTCGCGGGGGTCGACCTCGGGCGTGCGGTCGTCTTCCTCGTCGCGGTCCGCGAGCAGCGCGGCGCGTTTTCCCGCCGCGCGGTAGACCCGGACGCGCTCGCCGGCCCGCCAGGCGGTGCGTCCCGTCCCGAGCACCGCCTCGTACGCGAGCTCCTTCCGCTGGTCTCGGGTCGCGAGGTACTCCTCGGGAGTCTTCGACAGGCGCACCCGGGAGGTGACGTCGAGGGTCGGCAGCGCACGCTCGCGGAGCGCCCGGACCGTGTCCACGAACGTCCGCCGGATCCCGAGGAGGTCGCCGGCGAGCAGGCATCCGAGCGCCTCGCGCAGGAACCGCTCGGCGAAGGGCTCGGTACGGCTCGAGCGGAACGCCACGCCGCGCAGCACCACCTTCCCCGCCCCGTACGGGAGCAGCGCGTAGTTCTTGGGCTCGTGCGAGAGCATGGCCGCGTAGCGCGCCTCGAGGTCGAGCTGCACGAGCGGCGGCAGGAGCGCGCCCACCTCGCGCACGACGCGCTGCTCGTCGGCCTCCGCGAATGCCTCCGGCACCGCGAAGTAGACGCCGTCGGTGTCGGCCTCGAGCAGCGTCACCCCGCGCTCGGCGAGCGACCGGCAGAGCAGCGTGAGGACCTCGCGGCCTCGTCTCGTCACCTCGTTCGCGGCGTGCACGTCCGCGAAGCGCGTGAGCGACGAGGCGCCCAGGTAGCCGTAGGCCGAGTTCACGACGAGCTTCATCGCCGCGGAGAGCGCCTCGCTCGTGAAGCGCTCCGGCGATCCGGGCGGGAGCTCCTTGGCGCGAGCCTTCGCGGCGAGGCGCTGGGTCACGAGGCGGTCCACGATGGTGACGAGCGCGCCCAGCCGGTCCCGCGCGGGCCCGATGCGGTACTGGCGCATGAGCGACGGGTAGAGGCTTGCGACGTCGGCCTTCACGACGCGCGTGGCCACCCCGGTCGCGAAGAGATGGAGCGCCGCGCCCTGGTGGGCGGTACCGTCGCTCGCCTCGTGCGCCGGCAGCGCCGCGCCGGACCGCAGGTAGGCGCGGACCAGCAGCGGGTCGAGCACGCCCGTCGCGGCGCCCGCGTCGGCGAGCCGCTCGTAGCGGCGCGGGGCCATGCGGGCGAGCGCGAACGCCGCGCCGCCGAGCAGGCGCGCCACTCCGCCGGCCTCGCGCACGTCGTCCTTGGCATACCGGCGGATGCGCTCGGGATCGGTGCCGAACACCTCGAAGATGCGCGCGCCGGGGACGTATTCGCGCTCCGGGCCGGCGAGGCCGAGGTGGCGGGCCACCGCCTTCAGGCCATGACCGGGAAGATCGCGCGCCGAGAAATCATGACGACGCACCGCATCCATCGAGTCGATGAGCTCGCGGCCGGGGATGGTGTACCGGAAGCGCCGCCTGCTCTCCGGGACCGGGACGCCGCGCGCCGCCGGTCGCTGGCGGAGGCCCGGGATGCGGCCGAGCACGAGCGGCACGCCGAGCCGCTGACAACGCTCGACGATGAACGGCACGTCGAAGCCGTGGAGATTGTGATTCTCGATCACGTCGGCGTCGATCTCGCGGACCCGGGCGGCGAGGCGCACGAGGAGATCGGCCTCCGCCTCGTCGTCGTCGCCATGTGCCTCGAGCGTCTCGGTGTTGCCGTCGGGACCGCGAATGGCCACGAGGAAGATCCGGCACGTCGTCCAGTCGAGGCCGGTGGTCTCGAGATCGAGCTGCATGCGCCGCAGATCATCGAAGGCGAGATCCTTGAAATAGGTACGACCGGAGGCCACGAGATACTGCTCGTCCGGCGGGAGCACCAGCACCGACCCGGGATCCATCTCGCGTGGGTGGCCGAGCCGCCGCCCGGCGCGGGCCGACGCGCCCTTCAGGATGGCGGAGACCAGCGCCCGTCCATCGTGCGCGCGCACCACGTAGCGGAGGGCGCCCGGCCCCTCGAGCTCGCGGAAGGTGATGAAGCCGCGCTCGTTCCGCTCCGCCTCGGGCCGGAGCTGCGCCCGGGCGTGGTCGAGGACGTCGAGCGAGGCCAGCAGCGCCCACGACCGGAACCGCACGTCCTCGCGGACGAGCACGCCAGCGACGCGGCGCCACACGTAGGCGCGCCCGTCCGGCTCCGCCCACAGCGAGACGATGCCTGGCGTCGGGTCCCAGCCCCACAGCCACTCGTCGCTCACGCTCGTCACGAGCGCGGTCGGAGCGTGCCTTCGGCCCGGCTGACCGACAGATCGTGGTCGACGTCGAGCGCCGCGACGACCAGCTGCGCGGTGAGCCGCGAGGGCTTCACGGTGACCCGGCTCATCGCCGCGAACACGTCGGCCTCGGTGACCTTGCCGTCCTGGTCGGTGTCGACGGCATCGAAGCCGCCCATCGCGTGCCACAGCGCGATCGCGAACGCCTCGACGAGGATGGCCTTCGTCTCGCGTCCGCAGCCGGGCGCCGGGACCTCGTCCGGGTGCTCGGCAGCCCAGGCGACGAGGGGCTCGATGTGGTCGAGGCCGGTGAGCAGGTCGCGCACGAGCGCGACCCGGTAGACGCGCGCGGGGTCGAACGGAGCGCCCGCGACCTCGACGGGCACGTTCCGCTCGTCGAGGATCACGTGATCGTCGACCTGCAAGAAGCTTCCCGACTCGGCGGGCGCGAGGGCGCGCGACGCGGCGATGGCGCTCGCCAGCACCTGACCGGGCAGCGCGGCGACGACGACCTCGTTGTCGAAGGGCACCTCGGTCTTCAGGTCACCGTAGGTCAGGCGCCGGTGGTACTCGCGGCCGCCGCGGATCCCGCCGCCGTTGACGACGCTCACGTCCGCGCCGAGGGCATCACGCACCGCGCTCGCGACGAGGGTGCCGAGCGACGTCTGCCGCGCGCGCGTCCCGACCGACGAGAGCACGATCCCGGGAGCGATCCGCATCAGCGTCGCGTCCTCGAGATCCCGCACCGCCGTCATGTGGGCGTCGACGACCGCGCGGAGGGGCGCATCCTCGGGATACGAGGCCGTGTCTTCCATGCGAATGGTGACCGTCGGGAGGTCAGGGAGCCCCGGCGCCGGCGCGTCGGCCGGCCACACGATGTCGATGATCGCGCAGTGCACCGCGTCCGAGGCGGCCTTCTCGATCCACGTGCCCTCGACCTGCTCGAGCACCACGATGTGCTCGTGCCCGCCCACGATGACCGGGAAGAAGCCCTCGTGCGGCTCGCCGGCGAGGCGCCGGTCGGCCTCGATCTCCTGGTGCGTGAGCGGAATGACGCAGGTGCAGCGCTCGTCGCGTACCAGCCGCGCCGCCTCCGTCCTCGCCGCGAGGACGGGATCGACGAGCGCCGCGCCCCCGAACGGCGGACGC
This sequence comes from Labilithrix sp., assembly GCA_028287035.1. Next base: position 110,155 of record JAQBQL010000232.1, read on the forward strand.
CGGTACGCGCTGGCGTCGACCATCACGACGCCGAGGAGGCCCACACGGACCCGGCCGATCTCGAGGATGTCGTGCGTCGGCAGTGCCGGCTCGAATGCCACGTTGGTCGCGAGGAAGGTCGCTCCGAGCTCGGCGATGCGCGCCCGCATCATCTCCACGGGGATGTCGTCCTCGTGATTGCCGAAGATCGCGTGCGTGACCCCGACCATGCGGAGGCACTCGACCATGCCCTTTCCGAAGTCGAGGCTCGACAGGATGCTGGGCGCCACGAAGTCGCCGGCGAGGGTCACGAGGGTGCGATCCGCGGGATGCGTCGTGCGGTGGTGCTCGACGAGCGTCCTCAGCCGCGGCAGGTTGTCGAGCGTGTAGACGTCGTTGATCGCGAGGATGCGGAGCGACGGGCCACGGCGGGAATCGGGCGGCAGTTCGGTGGACACGGAGGCTCCCGGATTAGTCCGGCTGCGGAGCGACCGCCACAACGGCGCGCCGACGCGAGAAGAACCTCGAAGGCTTCACGGAGGACGATCATGGCCCTAGCGTCCCCGGCCGAGGCCACGAACGATGTCCGAGCTCCGGCGCGCGCTCGCCGCACATGCCCATCCGGAGGACGGCCGCCGCTGGCTGTTCGTCCCCTATGATCAGCTGTCCGATGCCTTCGGGCCGCTCGCCCGCGAGGAGCCGCGGAACGTCGGCATCATCCTCGTCGAATGCCCGGGCAAGGCGGCCCGGCGGCCCTACCACAAGCAGAAGCTCGCGCTCGTGCTCACGAGCCTCCGGCACTTCGCGCTCGAGCAAGCGGCGCGCGGGGTGGCGGTGCGGCACCTGGTGGCGGATTCGTACGCGGCGGCGCTCGCGCAGCAGCCCGGTCCCATCCTCGTCATGCGCCCGGCCGAACGCGAGCTGCGCGCCGAGCTCGCGCCGCTCGTGGCGTCCGGTCACCTCGAGATCGTTCCGCACGAGGGCTGGCTCACCACCGAGGAGGATTTCGCCGCGGCGAACGCCGAAGGCCGGCCCTGGCGCATGGATGCCTTCTATCGCCACGTGCGGCGGCGCACCGGCCTCCTGATGGCGCGCGGCAAGCCGGTCGGCGGGCGGTTCAGCTTCGATACCGAGAACCGACAGGCGTGGAAGGGCTCGCCGCCCGCGCCGTCGCCGCCGACGTTCCGCGTGGACGCGATCACCGAGGAGGTCTGCGCGGTCGTCCGGACGGCATTCGGCCGCCATCCGGGCGTTCTCCGGCCCGAGCGACTGCCCGCGGGAAGGGCGGACGTCGAGCGCGCGTGGGGCTGGGCCAAGGAGCACTGCCTTCCGACGTTCGGCCCCTTCGAGGACGCCATGTCGTCCCGTTCGCGTCAGCTGTTCCACACGCAGCTGTCGCCGCTCCTCAACCTGCAGCGTCTGCCGGTGCGGCGCGTCGTCGAGGAGGTCGCGGCCCTCGACGTGCCCCTCCCCAGCAAGGAAGGATTCGTGCGGCAGGTGCTCGGCTGGCGGGAGTACATGCGGCACGTGCACGAGGCGACGGACGGGTTCCGCGTCCTCCGCGGCGAGCCCCAGCCGTGCGCGCCGGGCCCGGGCGACGGCGGATTCGAGACCTGGAGCGGCGAGGCCTGGGCGCCGGACGCGGCTCCCGGCGGCGACGGCGGCTCGCTCACGTCGGCGCTCGGGGCGCGCGCTCCCATCCCCGCCGCGTACTGGGGAAAGACCTCCGGCCTCCGCTGCCTCGACGAGGTGGTGGGGGCGGTCTGGGAGGACGGCTACAGCCATCACATCACGCGTCTGATGGTGCTCTCGAACATCGCGATGCTCCTCGACGTGGCGCCGCGCGAGCTGACCGACTGGTTCTGGGCGGCGTACATCGACGCGTACGACTGGGTGGTCGAGCCCAACGTGCACGCGATGGGCACGTTCGGCGTCGGTGATCTCCTCACGACGAAGCCGTACATCGCCGGCGCCGCGTACATCGACCGGATGAGCGATTTCTGTGGCCGGTGCCGCTTCGATCCACGGAAGACCTGCCCGCTCACGCCCATGTACTGGGCATTCCTGGGTCGCCATCGCGACGTGCTCGCCAAGGTCGACCGGATGAAGCTGCCGCTGCTCGGCGAAGCCAGGCGCACCGCGAGCCAGCGCGCGGCCGACGCGAACGTCTTCGCGCGGGTGCAGCGAACGCTGGGCCGCGGAGCGACCCTTGCTGCGGCAGGCGAAGACGCGGCCGAGGACGACGACGCCGCGCAGGCCTCGCTCTTCTGAACCGGGTCACTGGCCCTGCCGGGCCGTGTAGGATGGCGCGCCCGTGCCGACCGCGGACCCGCCCCAGACCCTGTGGTCCGCGATCCGCGAGGCGATTCGCGGGACCGAGCAGGACCTCACCGCCGTCCCGATCCGGCGCGCGGTGCTCCTGCTCGCGGTGCCCACTGTCCTCGAGATGTCGATGGAGTCGCTCCTCGCGATCGTCGACATCGTCCTCGTGTCGCGGCTCGGCGAGGCCGCCGTGGCGGCGGTCGGGCTCACCGAGTCGATCCTGTCGATCGTCTATGCGCTCGCGATGGGGCTCGCGACCGCCGCGACCGCCACCGTCGCCCGCCGCATCGGCGAGAAGGACCCGGAAGGTGCCGCGCGCGCCGCGGTGCAGGTGATCTTCGCGGCGATCGCCATCGCGATCGTGACCGGCGCGGCGGGCGCGGCCTTCGCGCCCGAGCTCCTCCGGATCATGGGCGCAGGGCCGGAGGTGATCGCGACGGGTTCGTCGTTCGCCGCCCTCATGATCGGCGGGAATTTCACGATCTTCCTGCTCTTCGTGGTCAATGCCGTCTTCCGGAGCGCCGGCGATGCGGCGGTCGCGATGCGTTCGCTGTGGCTCGCGAACATCCTCAACATCATCCTGGCGCCCGTCCTCATCTATGGCCTGCACATGGGCGTGCTCGGCGCCGCCGTGGCGACCACCTCGGCGCGCGCGGTGGGCGTCGCCTACCAGCTCGTGCTGCTCGCCCGTGGGCGGGGGCGGCTGAAGGTCCTCGCGCGTCACCTGCGCGTGCACCTCGAGGTGCTCGTCCCCCTGCTGCGGCTCGCGATGACGGGCGCGCTGCAGGTCCTCGTCGAGACCGCGAGCTGGCTCGGGCTCGTGCGGATCGTCTCGTCCTACGGCAGCACGGCGCTCGCCGGCTACACCATCGCGATGCGCATCTCGATCTTCGCGATGCTCCCCTCGTGGGGGCTGTCCGGCGCGGCGGCCACGCTGGTCGGGCAGAACCTGGGCGCGAAACAGCCGGCGCGCGCGGAGAGCTCGGTGCTCACCATCGCCGCGTACAACGCGATCGGCCTGGGGCTCGCGGGGCTCCTCTTCGCGATCTTCCCGCACGCCATCGTGGGCCTCGTCTCGAACGAGCCGGGGGTCGTCGCCGAGGGGTCGAGCGGTCTCCGCATCGTGGCGCTCGGCTATCTCTCGTTCGCGGTCGGCATGGTGGCCATCCAGGCGTTCAACGGCGCGGGCGACACCGTCACTCCGATGCTGGTCAACGTCGCGTGCTTCTGGCTCTTCAAGATCCCGCTGGCCTGGGCGCTCTCGCACGGCCTCGGTCTCGGGCCGCGGGGGGTCTTCATCGCGATCACCGACGCGTACACCGCGCAGGGGGCGCTCGCAGCGTTCCTCTTCCGCCGCGGGCGCTGGAAGACGGCACGCGTGGCGTGACGTCAGTTGGCCATGGCGGTCTTGTCGCCGGCCTTCTTCTTCGCGGACTTCTTCGCGCCCTTGCGGGGGGCGGCCTTCTTCGTGGGCGCGCCCTTGGTCGACGCGGCGGTCGGGCCGCCGCCGGTGAACGGCGGGATGATGTCCGACCCGTCGGCGGTGGAGCTGACCGCGCTGCTCCGGGGCGGCTCCGTCGTGCTGCTCGCGCTCGAGCTCACGGTGGTGCTCGCGAGGAGGCTGCTCTCCGCGGGATCCGGAGCGCTCGATCCATCTCGTGCCGTCGCGATCGCATCGGACTCGGGGGCCTTGGCCTCCTGCTTCGAGCCACCGCACGCGGCGGTCGACGCGAACAACACGGAAATCACGAGGGCAGACAGCAGACGAAGGCGGGACGACGGCAAGGGACACCTCTTTCTTCGGAAGATCTCTCGCAAACGCCGGGCCCGCCGGCGCTCGCCACCTCCATCGAAATGTTCCGCGTACCCGCGATCGAGCGTACTTTCGAAGGCGCATGAACCGCCTCCTCGCCCTGGTCGCCGCCGCCACCGTGACCGCCACGTTCGGCAGCGGCTGCCACGCGAGCGCGAAGGCGTCGCTCAAGTCCTCGAGCGACGTCTCCTCGGACGAACCGTCGACGTTCTCGGACGCGCCGGCGCCCACGGCAAGCGCTGCCGCACCGCCGCCGGCCGCGAGCTCGGCGCCCGTCACGGCGAGCGCGCCGCCGGCCGACGCGTGCCCCCTCGCCTGCTTCGAGGCCAATGGGGCCTCCCGCGTCGACGTCAGCGCCGAGGAGCAGGCGCAGCTCCGGAGCGCGCTCGAGCCGGTGCTCGCGAACATGCGCGCGTGCTCGTCGACGGGCGACTCGCGTCGTCGCGGCTCGGCGGTCATCAACCTTCGAATCGGCCCCGACGGCACGCTGGCGGACCTCGGTATCGACCCGCACCACGGCGGCGAGAATGGCTGTCTCGACCACGCCGCCAACGGCACGAGCGTCTCGCTCTCGCTCCCCGGCCGCAAGGTCGTCCGCTGCGCCGAGCGCTGCCAGGCCGAGCCGGCCGCCCGTAAAGCACGGCGTCGTCGCTGACCGCGGAGAAGCGGCGAGCGCACAAAACACATCGGCCGACCGTGCGCTCCTCGCGCGACGGTCGGCCGATGTGCTTTTCCGGGCGGTGGCCCGGAAGATCAGATCACGGCGTCTTTGACAGCCTTGACCGGACGGGCGCGAACGCCCTTGCTCGCCGGCTTCGCCGCGAACTTCTGCTTCTCCTTGGTGAAGGGGTTGATTCCTTCACGGGCCGGCCGGGCCGGCTTCTTCACGACCGTGAACTTCGCGAACCCGGGGAGGACGAAGATTCCGGTCTTCTTCAGCTCCTTGTGGCCCACGTCGACCAGGGTCTCGACGACGAGCTTCACCTGCTTGCGGGAGAGCTCCTCGCCGATCGCATCCGTGACGGCCTCGAGGATCGCGCTCTTCGAGAGCGGCTTCGACGTCGACTTCTTCGCACTACCATTGCCTGCTTTTGCCATGAAAAAACCTCGCTTCCACATCGAGCGCTACGAGGTCACGCGCGAAGGAGCAACAGAAAACCCTACAGGGCACGGCAAAAACCGCCGATCTGGCCGACGCGCCTCCGCCGCCGCAGCGCCGAGATGGGCAATGGGGCGGTCCTCGGTGACCGCTTCCGGCCGGTGATCGCGAGCGATCCATAACCTGAGAGGCCGCGCGAAACCTGCGGTGTTTCCGCAGGTTTTTGGCCTCGATGGGCGCTCCTCAGCGCGGCGAGCACTGCTGATCGTCGGCCGACGTACGGCCGCGCGGCAGCACGCACTGGGTGCCGGTCGGGCAACCGGCGGTGTCGGCGCAGGCCGCGCCGCACACGCGCTTGGTCGAGGTCAGGGCGATGCACTTGCTGTCGGCGGCGCCGCAATCCGCGTCCGTCGCGCACGTCGCGCCGATCTTCGAGACGTCGGCGAGGGGGCTCAGCTTGGGGTTGTCGTCGAGCCCGTGCACGCCGTAGACGTGAACCCAGGAGCGCTCGCCGACCGCATTCATGTTGCCGAGCACGCTGTCCCAGGAGCGCGGAATCCAGGCCCCATTCTTCTGGTCGATGAACGAATGGATGAAGCTGAGGACCTGGTTTGCCTTCGGCTGGATGGCCGAGAAATTCCCGGTCGTGATGATGTCGGTGTTCTCGGGCTTGCGATTCGGATTCTCGTACATCGCGTCGGCGTATCCCGTGTACGTCTCGCAGCCGTTGAACAGGTAGACCTGCTGCTTGGCGAGTGACTCGATGTCCTTGAAGGTGCTGGCGGGCACCGACGCTCGCGCCGGCTTGTACGCGACGACCACACCCGAATAGTCGAGCTGGCGGCCCGCGTGCCCGTCGTAGATGACGACGTCGGAGCGCTTCACGGAATTCTTGAACGCCTGCACGAGGGTGCCGCGCGTCTCCGGCGTGCTCATGTCGACATGAAAGATGTTCACGCGGACCGGGACCGTGGCGCCCTTCACGCGGATCGTGCTGGAGAGCGGGCCCGAGTCGATCTTCAGGTCCTCGAAGCGCTTCACGGGTGACTTGAAGCCGGAGCGGACGAGGTCGTCGTAGATCGAGCGCGCGTGGTCGATGTCCTGCGGGGGGTCGTTGTGATCGCCGCCGACGTGCACGCTGATGTCGAGCCCGTCCGCGAAGAGGTCCAGATACTTGGGATACGCGTTGAGGCTGCTCGCGATGGGCGAGATGAAGACCTGGAGGTCGGCCTCGGCGGTCGCGCCGACGTCCGCCTTCACGGGGAGGAACGTCTTGCCGTCCTTGGTCGTGAGCGGGAGCTTCTTCTCGAGGTCCTTGATGCCCGAGAACTCGGTATTGACGGTCATCGCATAGGTGCCGTCGCTCGCCTTGCGAAGGTCGGCGAGCGTTGCGGTCTTCTGGCGGAACTCGATGGACACGCCGGCGCCGGTGACCCGGTAGTCCTCGGGCCAGATGCGATCGAGCTCGGCGACGATCGCCGTGGTCACCGTGGCCCGCAGCGTCTCGGCGTGCTTCGCGATGGCCGCCTGCTTGGCGGCGCCCTCGGGCTGCGCCGCGATATCGGTGGGGAGCGCGAACGTCACCTGGGTGGTGAGCGCGAACTCCTGGCCGGCGGTGCTCCGGTAATTGAGCTCGTCGGAGGTCTCGTCGGTGGCGGCGTCCTCGGCGCTGCCGCAGCCGCCGGCGAACGGCGCGAGCGTCGAGAGGAGGACGGCGGAGGCGAAGAGGGAGCGACGGAGGGAGATCACGCCGGCAGACCAGCACGGCCCGTGCCGTGCCTACCGTGTGCCACATTTCGCGACCTTGGCGCCGGAAAGGCGGGGCCAGGACGTCTCGGGGCACGGCTCCTGGTTAACGGACGATCCGGGAGCGCCCGCCCGCGCGGCTCAGGGAGGCGCGTCGCCGATCCAGAGCTTCGTCACCTTCATGCGGCCGGGGATGCGTGACGGTCCGATCTCGACCATCACCACGGCGCCCGGAAGGAGCTTGTGCGGCGGGGGCTGCGCGACGACCGCATCGAAGGGAAGCTCGCCCTGACCGTCGACTGCAACGCGCCCGAATCCTTGCTCCGCCGCGAACGCGACCACCGTCGCCCTGGTGCTCATGCTCCGAGGATAGACCAGAGCCGCTGGCGATCGTGCGCTAGGATGAACCTCGGTGAAACGACGCGTAGCCATGGCGCTCGGCGTGATCGTGCCGCTGCTGGTAGTCGCGGCCTGCGTGTCCCAGCCCGAGGTGCCGGCCGAGAAGATCTGCACGCCCGGCAACTACGTCTACTGCCGCTGCAAGGACCGGTCGGAGGGCACGAAGCTGTGTCACGACGACGGGGTCGCGTTCGATCCGTGCTCCGATTGCTCGTCGGGTTCCGAGGACAACGGGCCGGGTGACCCGGAGCCGGAGGCCGGCCTCGACGATGCGGCCACCTTCGACGGGCCCTTCGACAGCGCGGTCACGCTCGGCCATCCCGCGCCGGGCGAGCTGTGGATCACCGAGATCATGTTCGACCCCGGCGGACCCGAGCCCGCCGAGGAGTGGTTCGAGGTGACGAGCACCGCGAAGAAGAGCGTCGTGCTGAACGGCCTCTTCCTCCGCGACGGCGGCGGACGCCTCCACGTGCTCGGGCCCACGCCACCGATGCAGGTCGCGCCCGGGCAGGTCCTCCTCCTCGTGCGAAACGTCGCGACCGCGCTCGCCTCCGGCTTGCCGGCCAACAAGATCATCGCCGAGTACGGCACCGGCGACTCGAACACGGGCGGCATCCTGCTCACCAACGGCGCCACGGGATCGATCGCGATCCTCGACGGGGCGACGGAGCTCGTGAAGGTGCCCTACGGCACGTTCGTGCTGCCGAGCGACGCGGGCGGCACGGGCTCATCCATCCAGCTCGTGGCGGTCGGCGGACGCGGTGAGGGCGGGTCCTGGTGCACGTCGGAAGCGCCGTGGCCCGGTCAGCCGCCGGGGCGCGCCGATCGCGGTAGCCCCGGCGCGCCTTCGACCTGCGGTCACTAGGCAAAGCGTTTCCTCTGGCCAGCCGCGCAGAGCGGGCGCAGCATCGCGCGCCTCATGACCGAACCTCGCGTCGCCTCCGGAAACGCTGCCCAGGGCCCGGTCGTCATCGCGACCGACCTCACCTCCGACTCGGAGCCGGCCCTCGTCCGCGGCCGCGCTCACGCCGATGCGATCGGCGCTCCGTGGATCGTCGTGCACGTCGTGCCGGACGTGCAGCGCCATCACCCGCTGCTGCCCTCCCCCGCCGAGAACGACGCGCAGCTCGTGATGGCGCTGATCCGGAAGGCCGCCGAGCTCGTCACCGAGCAGGTGGGGCGGGTCCTCGGCGCCGGCGTCGACGAGTACCGCGTGCAGGTGGCGCAGGGCGAGCCGGCCGACGAGATCGTGCGCGTCGCGGAGGAGGAGCACGCCTCGCTCGTGAGCGTCGGAGCCAAGCTGCGCGAGGGCGCCGAGCTCGTCCTCGGCCAGGTCGCAGAGCGCGTCGTCCGGTATGCGCACGCGACCGTGCTGGTGGCGCGTCCCGGGCACACGACGCGGAAGGTGCTCGTCGCGACCGATTTCGCGGAGACGTCGCAGCCGGCGGTCGCGTTCGGCGCCCTGCTCGCCTCGCGCGTCGGCGCGGACGTGACGCTCCTCCACGTGATGGAGATCCCGCGCGCGTCGGTGCTCGCGCCCGTGCTCTCGGCGCTGGGCAGCCCGTGGACGCCCCCCGCTGCCGCGACGGTGACGCAGCTCGAGTCGCTCGGGACCGCGATGCTCGACAACCTCGTGAAGGAGCACGGCTTCGGGCGCGCCGAGCAGATCGAGGGCGGCGTCGCGGCCGACGTGATCGCGGCGCGCGCCGAGGCGCTCGACGTCGAGATGGTGGTCATCGGAAGCCACAGCCGCAGGGGCCTGAAGCGCCTCGTCCTCGGCAGCACCGCCGAGGCGGTCGTGCGCCGGTCGCGGCGCTCGGTGCTGGTCGTGCGGAGCTAGAGGTTCCGCTTCGCCTCGGACGGCACGTTGCGATGCTTCAGCAGCTGCTTGCGTAGCCCGATGTTCTGACGGACGACGGGCTGCTTCAGCAGGTGCACGAGGATGGCGGGCGGCGTCGCCGACCACCGGGCGAAGCTCTGGATGAAGAGGACCGTGTACGACGTCTTCGACGTGAGCATCTGCACGGTGCGGGCGTCGAGCGCGCAGTTCGCGAGGAGCGCGAGGCAGCGTCCCTCGGTGCGGACGAGCAGCGCCGCGCGCTCGTCGGGCGAGGCCAGCATGAACTTCTTCTGCAGCAGCTCGCGCGTCATCACCCGCGATCGCTCCGGGATCTCGCGGTTCACGGCGATCTTGTAGGTGTCGCTGAGGAGCTTGGGCCCGACGATCTTGCGAAGGATACTGTCGGGCAGCTGCGGGTTCGCGAGGAGGCGGCGCTGGACGTGCGCGTCCGCGACGAGCTCGCTGCGGCGGCCGACGTGGTCGAGGCCGGCCTGCGTGCGGTGATGGGTGGCGATGAGCCGCCCGTGGTCCATGCCGGAGCGCGGATTCGCGAGCACGGCAGCGACGATCTGCGGCTCGGGATCGAGACAGAGGGCCATCAGTCGCTCGCCGTCGACCTCGAGCGCCGCCGCCGCGCGCGCGTCGCGGGTCATGGGCCTGAAGACCGTCTCGTAGATCTTCTGGTACTCGCGGGAGCCGGCGAGGCGTCGCTCGGCGTCCTCGGCGGTCTCGTCGTCCTCGTCGTCGTCCTCGAGGGCGGCGTCGGCGGCGGCGGCGTCGCTGACGTCCTCCTCCTCGCGCGCCGGCGGAGGCGGCGGCGCGGCGGGGGCGTCGCGCTCGAGGTCGACGGCGCCCTCGCTCGCGAGGCGCTCCACGATCTGGACGATGCGCCCCTCGTCGAGGCCGGTCAGGGCGACGAGCTCGCGCACCGAGGTCGGCGCATCGAGGCGCGAGAGGACGAACCCCTCTTCCGGCGAGAGGCGAACGGCGGAGAGATCGAACGATTTGCGCCGGATGTTCTTCACGGGGGCGTCCGCAGGATACGCGGGGCGCGCGTTCGGTGGCGAATGGTCGGCGGAGGCGCCCGTCAGCTGCGTGACACATCGCGATGGACCGGGCCCTGCAACAGTCCTCGTCATGAGCCTCAATCGCCAGGGAATCGACGGACGTTTCTGGGCCTTCGTGATCATGGGCACGCTGACCGCCACGACGTTCGGCTGCTTCGCCTCGGCGATGGCTGCCCAGACGACCAGCGGCGAGAACGCGAGCATCCTCTCGGTCAACGACGCGCTCCACCAGATGGAGCTCCGGCAGAAGGCGCGGGCCGCTCACGCGCTCATGGTGCGCAGCAGCACGCAGCACGAGCCCGCCGAGGGCGCGCTCGTCGCCGAGGCCTCGCGCTGAGGGAGCGGCGCTCGCTCAGGGCGTGAGCATGGCGCGACGGACGGCGGCGAGCGGGGCTGCGTCGTCGAACGTGACCGTGTCGCCGTGCGGGACCACGCCGAGCCGCTTCCAGAGGGCGTCCAGGTCCACCTTCTCGGGGCGCGGTGCCATGCGCGCGAACGTCTCGGCGAGCACCGGGACGCCCGCGCCGCGGTCGCCGACCTCGAGGAGCCTCTCGATCGGCCAGTGGACCGCGATGCTGCCGCCTTCGGTCACGATCGCGCGGAGCGCGTCGTCGAGCGACCTCTTCCCCGCGGTGCGCGTCCGGATCTCGACGTCCGCGACCAGGCAGAAGAGGGCGCCGCCCCAGTAGGTTCGTCCCCACGTATGGGTGCGGTCGAGGCCCTCGTCGCCCGCCTCGGGCTGCCCCTTGGCCATGCCGGCCACCCACTCGGCAAAGACGCGCTCCGGCGTCACGAGGCCGGCGCGCGCACGGGCGATCGGCTCCACGTACGTCGCCAGGCCCTCCTCGAGCCAGTGATGCTGGCGATCGAGATCGGGCAGCGCCGTGTGGATCATCTCGTGGACGAGCACCCAGTCGTCGCGCAGCGCGGCGCTCGTGACGTCGGCGCCGACCGCGATGTCGATGGCCGCGCCCGACGAGCCCATCGTCGATCCGAAGCCGACGCGGCGGCCCGAGGTTGCGCGTACGAGGACGAGCGCGCGCGGCACGGGCGCCTGGCGATAATACGTGGCGACGACCTTCGCGCTTCGCTCGAGCCAGGCCGCCACCGCCGCTTCGTCACGGAAGGCGCCGGGCCCGCGGGCGACCTCGACGTGGCCCCCGGCGATGATCTCGCGGCGGAGCGGCCCGAACGCGGCGTACGGGAGGTCGAAGGGTCGCGCGAGACGTCCCTCGTAGGTATCGGCGACGTCCGGCACCGGGAAGACGCCCGAGACGAACGCCTCTCCGGGCGCGGGGGTCACGTGAAAGCGGTACGTCGAGCCGCTGGGGGCGCCGAGCGGATAGAGGAGCCACGTCGACGGCGGCGCCTCGATGACGTCGCCGCGGGCGTCGGCGACCGACCGCTCGTGCACCGTCGTGCCCGCCTTGCGCAGCTCGAACGTGTACGCGAGCTGGCAGCCGCGCGCGCACTCGGGGATCGACCACACGCCGTCACGCGCCGGCGGCACGGGACGCCGGCCGCCCGCCTCGAGGAGCATCACGTCCGTGACGAAGGGCTCGCCTCCTTCGCCGACGCCGAGAACGGTGGGCGACCCTGCAGGCAGGTCGACCTCGATGGCGAGCGAACCGCCGCGCGGCGACGCGTTCACCTCGTAGCGCCACGCCAGCAGCGGGACCGGGCCCGAATTGGGGGGCTGGGGCGTGGCGGCCGGAGCGCTCGCGGGCTCGGGCGACGTCGCCTTGGCTTTGCCGTTGCCCTGCGGGGTGCACGCGAGGAGCGCGCCGGCGGCGAGCAGGGAGAGGCGCGTCGGCCGGGGCGCCATGGTGGCGGCATCCTAACGAACCCCGCGAGCGGCGGCGGACGAATCAGCGGCTCTTCACCACGGCGAGCGTCTCGCGCGCGGGTGCGTTAGGGTCGGCGCCATGTTCGACGTCGTCCGCTTCTATCTGTTCGGGTTCGCGTTCGTCACCGTCGCGGGCGGCGTCATGGGCTTCGTGAAGGCGCAGAGCAAGGCCTCGCTCATCGCAGGCAGCATCTCGGGCGCCCTGCTCTTCCTCGCGGGGGTCCTCGTCAGCACTGGACACGCGACGGCGGGGCTCGCGGTCGGCCTCGTCGTGTCGGCCGCGCTCGCTGCGCGCTTCGGCGGCGCGTACCGCAAGTCGAAGAAGATGATGCCCGCGGGCCTGATGACGCTGCTCGGGGTGGCCGGGGTCGTGCTCACCGCCGTCGCTCTCTTCCGCTGAAGCCGGCGGTTCCGATACGCTCTCGCCATGGGATTGGCTTCTGTGACCCGAGCGGCGGAGCTCGTGGTGCTCGGCGCGGGCGTGCTGGGGAGCGTGGGCTGCAACATCCTGGGGCCCGACGCGGCGCGCGACGCGCGTCAGGCGTGCGAGAAGAAGCAGGAGGGCTCGGCCTGCTTCACGGCGGGAACGATGGTCGCGGAAAAGGCGGGCGAGGTGAACGCCGACGCCGTCCGCCTGTTCACGCGCGGCTGCGCGGCGCGGAGCTCGGCGAGCTGCGAGGCGCTGGGCAACGTGAAGGGGCCGATGCGCGAGCAGGCGCTCGTCGACGCGTGCAACGGCGGTGACCTCGTGTCGTGCGCGCGGCGCGCCAGCGAGTTCCCGGCCGACGCCGACGGCCAGGCGCAGGCGCGCGCGCTTCGCCACGGCGCCTGCAAGCAGAGCACGAACGTGAAGCCGGGGACCTCGGCGCGCGAGATCGAGGGCATCGCCGAGTCCTGCGCGGCGCTCGCGCGCATGATCGCCGCGGGCGAGGGCGGCGGACGAGACGCGGTCGCGGCCGCGAAGCTCGACGTGCTCGCCGCCACGCTGCGGAGCGAGGCGCTCTACCAGCACGAGCGCGAGGACGACGCGAAGATCCTTCCGCGGCCGGCGCAGCCGCAGCCCGTTCCCGCGGCGCGCCGCGGCGGCATCAAGCGCGAGCCGCGTCCCGATCCGA
>JAQBQL010000298.1 GCA_028287035.1 Labilithrix sp.
CCAAGAAATGTCTCCGTGGCCACTCCGGGCTTGTTATCACGGCCTGCAGGCAGCCCTGCGATCTGTGAGTTCAAGTCCATTCCTCCATCCAGTTTCAGCAGGATGCTTTCAGCGGAGCCGTCTGCGCGGGCTTGAAAAGTGAGGTTTGCCCCGTTGGTGACACGGGGAATGGTGAGGCCGTAGGCATACGCGGGATCACCGTTCTTGCCGTCCTTCCGTGAGTCCACCATGGTTCCGGCAGCCACTCCATTTTGCAAAATGGTGATGTCAGATTTCCCTCCATTTCCATTCCAAACTTCGGGCAACTCTGGTCTGTCATAACTGAAGGCAAAATAACCACCGCTGGGCACGATGACCACATTGCCATCGTCTCCGCGCAGCAGTCCGTCGTTGCCGACATTGGCATAAAATCCGCCGTTATGAGGACTGTAATTTCTCAGTCTGGAATTCGCCGGGAACGCAGTGCCGCCGCGCATTTGCTGGCCGTTCGTATAGTTTCTGGCATGCATGACCAGAAGGCAGGTGGCCTCATTGTCAGGAGTGAATCCGTCCGTGGTGTCACGGAATTCCCAGGAAACAAAATCTGCATCATTCCAGCGCGGAGCCTGGCTGCCGCGGATGAAATCACGCCGGATCGGAAGGGCTGCTGTGATGTAGTTCTGCCCATACTGTCCAAGAAACGGTATATAAGCGGGCTTCGGAAAGTAATCTGGGCCACTGCTGATGTTATATCCATCTGTATAAACAATGGGGATGCCGGCGCGTGTCAGCATGTAGGCGTGGGCAGCAGGACGTTCACTGCCATTCATGTAATTATTGTCATGGCTGAGGCAATACATGACACCCGTGTCGACGCCAAATGTAAAGGCTCCAGGTTGATTGAAGCCACTCAGATTTCCACCAATGCCGCTGTATCCACCAACCCGATTCGTAAAGTCGTCGTTGGCAATCCGCATGCCAGCCGACAGGTAATCAGACGGGCTCGGTGGCGCTCCAAGATGCTCACCAAAGAAGAGCAAATCATTGCGGGGCGCAGCGGAGAAATTGGTGTCACGATGATTTGTCCAGTCCGAGTAACCGCGTGAAATATTGAACTGTTCCTGCGCACCGCCAAGGAAACCTGCATTGGAAGAATCTTTGTTTCCACTGCTTTGATCACCGAAGAAATAGCTGGGAACGTGCTTCACAGCGTCGAGTCGAAAGCCGTCACATTTTGTCTGATCGATTGTCCAGCGAATGCTGCGAATGAGCATCGCGTTGACATCTTCATTCACCACATCGCCCATGTTGTAGCGCCCATCATCATAACCCCAGGCGCTTGTTTTTGCAGCTGCGGCGGGATTGGTCGGATCGATCCCCTGGTCGTAGAACGGCTCGCACGGCTCACCGGCATCGTGCTGCCCGTTGGAGTTGAGGTCAGTGAAATCGAACTTTCCATTTCCCGCTCCAGAAGCACCGCCAGCACCATTGTAAGAAATCAGTTTGCTGGGGGCATCGAGCGTCGTCTTCGAAACAAGCGCAGCCGAGGTTTGAAATCCAATGTCTTGGAACTTTTCCTTGTCCGCAAAGGGATGCACTGGCTGCCCGGCATTGTTGGTCGCCACGGTCAGATCGTTGTCAGGATAAAGTGAAGTTTGCCCCGGATGCCGTTTTCCAAGCCACTATGGATAGTCCGCTCCTTCTGCCGAGCCCGTGGGATCGAAGCTGGTGTTGGGGGATTCCTGAGCGATGTCCCAGGCGAAGGGATTTCTATTCAGCACCTGCCACTCGTCTTGATAGTTCAATGAGTCGGTCGCTTTTTTCCATCCGCCACCGGACTTGTGCACCAGGTGAAAATCCTCAGGGACAAATCCGGGAATGCCTGGAAACAAAGTTCCGGGCGGCACCGCATCCAACGGCCCGGCATTGTGCGCCATGATGTTGTCAAAATAGACGCGGATCCCGAATCGATGCGCGATTTCCACCAGTGAAAGTAACTCTGCTTTTGTGCCATAGCGGGTTCGCACCGTGCCGCTCTGGTCTTTGTCGCCAAGATCGAATCGGTCGAAAGTATCATAGCCAACGGAGAACGTTCCCGAGCCGCCTTTGGCTGGCGGAGGAAGCCAAAGTGAGGTGTATCCCGCCTCGGCGACTTCTGGAATGCGATCTTCAATTTCCCTCCATGAAGTATTGAAATATTGCAGAATCACCTCCTGAGCGGACAGGGTGCCGGCAAGAGCTAGAAACGGAAACAGACGGAAAAACTTCATTTTAAAACTGGGGGATGGAAGGGGAGATGCGCTGCCAATCTAGCAAAAGCAGGCCTTTCATGGAAAGCTCAAATTTGACTCCATTTCAACATTTCGCGGTCAACATTAAGAAAAAACTGGACATAAAGCGCTGTTCGCAGAGTCTTGGCTCTATGTATTACGTTGGCAGAAACGGACAACAATCGGGACCATTCACAATCGAACAACTCAAAGAGCAGCTCGCCAACGGCCAGCTTGCAGGTGGTGATCTGGTCTGGACGGAGGGTATGGCAAACTGGATTCCAGCGAGCACTCTGCCTGGTCTGGCACCCGCAATGCCTGCCTCATTGCAGCACCAGCCTCCGGTTGTGAATCCGTATCCCCAGCCACAGGGGCAGCAGCCACTTTACGCTGCGCCCAATTCCCAAATCGGCGGCGGGGGATATTACGGACAGCCTATTTCGAATTATCTTTGGCAGTCCATCGTGGTGACCATTCTTTGCTGTCTTCCCTTTGGAATTGTCGCGATCGTTTACGCCAGTGGAGTCGACGGAAAGGCTGCCATGGGCGACTTCAATGGTGCCAAAAAGGCCTCCAATTCCGCCAAGAACTGGTGCATTGCAGCCGTGGTCACCAGCCTTGTGGGAGTTG
>JAQBQL010000236.1 GCA_028287035.1 Labilithrix sp.
GGGGCGGTCGCCGCGTCGGGCGCCGGGCTCCGCGCGGGCGACGTGGTGGAGGCGCAGGGCGCGCGGGCGGTCCTCGATCGGCCGCGCAAGGTGGCGTGGCTGCTCGAGGCCAACGGCACGCCCGCCCAGGTGGCGCGCGCCCACGTGAAGGCGGCCGGCGACTCGCTCGTGGTCGGCCTCGACGATGGCGCCATCGAGGCGCAGGTCGTCCCCGTCGCGCAGGGCGAGGCGTTCGCGGTCGACGTGGCCTCGGGCAGCTCGCTCGTGCGGGTCGCCGTGCACGGGACCCATCTCCGCGTGGCGCGGGACGGTTCGCGCGTCACCGTGGACCTCACCGAAGGCGTCGTCGCGATCGGCAACCCGCCGGCCGCCGGTACCACCGTCGGCACGACGATCACGGCGCCGTCGCACGTCGAGTTCGACGCCGCCGATCTCCGCACCCTGAAGGTCGACCACGCGCCCTCCGCGGTGCGCGCGGCCATCGCGCTGGTCCCCGCCGAGGCACCGGCGGCCGCCGACCCTGCCGCCGTCCAGGCCGCCGCGCCTTCGCTCCCGCCGGGCCGATCCCATGGCCGCGAGGCGCCCCGGCCCTCCGCCGCTCCGCCGGCCGGCACGCATGCGGCAGCACGCAGCCCGGCCGCCGCTCGCGAGGCGATCGCCCAGGCGGTCCGGTCCTGCGCCGCGAGCCACGGCTCGAGCGGCAGCGTGCGGGTGACCGTGAAGAGCTCCCTCGAGCTGAAGGTCGGCGCGTCCGGCAAGGTCGAGGCGGCGCGCTTCGATCCCCCGCTCGCCCCCGAGATCCAGGCGTGCGCGGCCGCGGCCATCTACGCGCTCGAGGTCGACGACGCCGCCAACGGCGGTCTGCACGTGCCGATCGAGTTCAGTTACTGACGCGCGCGCGGGTCCTCTCGTAACCTGGGCGGGTGACAGACGATCGCGTGCTCGTCCTCGACGGGCTCGGCAAGGACTTCGGGGGCGTCGCCGCGCTCCAGGCGCTCAGCTGCCACGTGCGGCGCGGCGAGATCGTCGGCCTGCTCGGTCCGAACGGCGCCGGCAAGACCACCACCATGAAGCTGGTGCTCGGCATGCTTCGTCCGTCGCGCGGCAGCGCGCGTTTCCTCGGCCTCGACTGCACGCGGGACGCGCAGGAGGTGAAGCGCGGCCTCGGCTACTCCCCCGACGAGCCCGCCTTCTACGACTTCCTGAGCGGCCGCGAGACCGTCGAGTTCGTGCTCAACGTGCGCGGGCTGCCGCCCAAGGCTGCCTGGGCGCGCCTCGACCCGGTGGTCGCGCAGCTCGACTTCACCGTGGCCCTCGAGCAGGCGGTCGGCGGCTACTCGCACGGCACGAAGAAGAAGCTCGCGCTCCTCCTCGCGCTCGCCCACGAGCCGGCGCTGCTGCTCCTCGACGAGCCGACCAACGGCCTCGATCCGCCGACCGCCGCGCGCGTTCGCCACCTCCTCCGCGCGCGCGCCGACGAGGGAGCCGCGGTGGTCGTCTCGACCCACCTCCTCGACATGGCCGACCTCCTCTGCGACCGGGTGCTCGTCGTCGATCGCGGCATCCTCATCGCCGAGGGGACGACCGCCGCGGTGCGCGCGCAGGCCGGCGTCGCCCCCGACGCTTCGCTCGAGCAGGCGTTCCTCGCGCTCGTTCGCTGAACCATGCTCGACGCGCTCCGTCAGACGAAGGCGCTCGCCGTCCTCACGCTGCGCTACTGGGCGCGTGCTGGCGTCCCGAACCGCCTGCGCAAGGACCAGGGACGGCGCACCTCGGGCGCGCTCCTCCGCCTCGCCTTTCTGGTCCTGATGACGAACTGGGGCTACCGCATCGGCACCGGCTGCGTGAGGGTCGACTACGAGCACCGCGGCAACGCGACGGCCTGGATGCTCGTGGGCCTCGGCTCGCTGGCCGTCACGTGGGGCGCGATGGGGCGCGGCCCGAGCATGCGCGAGCCGCAGTCGGTGCTCCGCGCGCCGCTGCTCGACGGCCTGCCGCTGCGCGAGGGAAGCCGCGTCATGATCGGTCTCCTCGAGCGGCTCATCCTCTATGCGCTGGCGACCGCCGCTCTCCTCGCGATCGTGCCGGCCGCCACGCCCGGCGCGCTCCTCCTCGGCGTCGCGCTGCCGACCGCGGGGCTCCTCGTCGGCGACGGCGGGATGCGCGTGCTGCGCACGTTCGTGAGCCCGCTGCAGATGGGCCGGCTCGGCACCGCGGTCATGGTGCTGCAGTTCCCGTCGTTCATGATCGTGGGCGGCGCGCCCATCCTCGCCAAGCTCCCGCGCGCCTCGAGCCTCGTGCAGCCCCTCGTCGCCCCGGGGTTCGCGCTCACGATGCACGGCGTGGTGCTCGGGCCGGTCCTCGTGAGCCTGGGCGTCGCGTCGGCGGCCATGGTGGCGATCCGCCTGGCGGAGCGCGTCGGCTACGACCGCATCGACATCGTCCCGGTGAAGGCGATCGCGAGCGCTCCCACGCGGGACCTCGATCTGGTGCGCATCGAGGCGGTGCTCGCGGCGCGCGAGCCGGGCGGCCGGTGGCTGATGCGCGGCGCGTTCTTCTACACGTCGGCCACGTCCGTGGGGCTCCTCGCGCTGTCGCGCCTCTCGAAGCAGTTCCCGGCCGAATCGGCGGCGGCCCTCGTGCGGACGCTCGGCTACGTGGCGGTGTTCTCGGGGTTCGCGGTGGTGCAGGCGCGCGCCGGTCGGCTCGTCCAGCGGGACGCCGGCGCGCGGCCGATGCTGTCGCCGCTGCCCATCGCGCCGCGCGATCTCCTGCGCGGGAAGACGCGCGCGCTCATGGTGCAGGCGCTCGTCGTGGTGCTGCCCTACTTCGTGCTCCTGGCGATGCCGGGTGACCTCGCGCTGCACCTCGAGGTCGCCTGGCGCGGATCCGCAGCGGCTTCGGCGCTGGTGTTCGCGGCGGCCGCGGCGGTCGCGGTCGCGTTCCTCACGCAGGGTCTCGGCGGCACGAAGGTGCTCGGGGGCAGCTTCGGCATCGAGACGACGCTCGTGGCGATGCCGCTGCTCGCCGTCGCGGCGGCGCCCTACGCGTGGAGCGCGCTGGTCTCGGTGATCAGCATCGCCATGCTCGCGTACGAGGCGCGCCGCTCGGCCCTCCGCTGCCTCCGCTGGATCGACGACGACGCCGAGCACGAGGGCGAGACCGTCGTCTGGCGCGCGCTGCTCGTGTTCGCGTCCTTCCAGGCGGCGCAGACCTTGATGCGCCGGCTCCTCTCGTTCGCGCCCATCGACGAGAACCTGCAGTCCGCCGCCGCCTACGGGCTCGCGGCGCTCACGCTCCTCGGGCTCACCCTCTACGGCCGGCGCGGGCTCCCGAGGATGCTCGCCTTTCCGCGCGCCCGTGCGCTCCTCTGGCTGCTCGCCGCGCTGGCCGGCGGGGCCCTCACGGGCGCGGCGAACGTCGGCTACCGGTTCGGCCTGCGCGCCCTCGGCGTCGAGCTCGGACCGCCGGTCACCGACGGCGAGCTCCGTCTCGTCATCGTGGGCCTCACCGTGGTGCTCGCGCCGATCGTCGAGGAGATCTTCTTCCGCGGGTGGCTGCAGGACGTCATCGAGAGCGAGCTCCCCGCGGCGCGCCGGTGGCTCGCCCCGCTGCTCGGAGCCTTCGCGTTCGCCGCGCTACGTGCGCCCCTGTCGTTCGCGCCGACGCTCCTGCTCGGCGTCGTGTGCGGCGTGTTCTTCGCGAGGACCCGGGCGGTCCTGCCGTGCATCCTCGGACACGCCGCGTACTTCGCGGTCACGCTCGCCGCGCGCTACTTCCTCGCGGCGCCATGAGCGCCGGGAGAGATCAGCGCGCGTCGCTCGCGCGGCCCAGCTCGGTGATCACGTGCGTCTCCTTCGCACCGAGATTGCCGAACTGGATGCCCATCCCGCCGTCGCGGATCCAGCGCACGACGCCGGGGAGGGCGAGCTCGCCGGGCGTGCCGGGGAGCACCACGCGCACCACGACCTCGGCGCCGAACGCCGCCGGCGAGGCGGTCTCGAGGAACATGCCGCCGAGCGAGATGTCCTTTGCGAGCCCCTGGACCGGGGCGCCAGCGCCCTTCGGCGAGAAGGTGGCCGGGCTGTTGATCGGGGCACGGGCGTAGCGGCGCTGCTCGACGGCCGGAGGCATTGCCGCGATGCTACCATCGGCCCGTGGCGACGGACGAGAACGATTCCGAAGGCGCGGGCCCGCTCACCGGCGGCCCGCTGAACGCCGACCCGCGACCCGGGCTCGGTGAACGCGCGCACCACGCGGGTGAGCCCCGGCCCGCCGGAACCCCCGCCGGCACCGCCGCCTCGCGCTGGCTCGCGCTCGTGCCGGTGACCGCGGCGCTCCTCGTGTTCCTCCTCATGGTCCCGCGGGCGACGACGCCCGTGGACATCCCGCTGCCGCCGGTCGACGGCGTCGCGCTCCGCGCGGTGCACGACGACGACGACGCTCGCGCCGCCCGGGCCCGCCAGGCGCGCCTCCCCACGGGCATCCTCGCGGTGGGCACCGCGATCCGCGGCATGAACCGCGCGATGGCGGCGCGCGACGCGGAGGCCGCCGCCGAGGGGCGCCGCGTGCTCGACGACGCGCTCCGTGGCGCCCTCGAGACCGACGGCGACAGGGCGCTCGACGACCTTCGCACCCTGCGCGCGGTGCAGCTCGAGGAGTTCCTGGGCGAGGTGAGGAAGTACGAGGCCACGGGCGCCGCGTCCCCCGAGCTCCTCGAGCTCGGCGGCGCCTTCGTCGACCGCATGACCGATGCCGGCTGGATCACCGGTCGCGAGGTGCTCCTCGACGAGCCCGAGCGGCGCGTCGCCTTCAAGCTGGTGTGGACGGCGATGATCGCCGGCGATCGGGCCCCGGGCCTCGTGCTCTCGCTCGACGAGCAGCGTGTACTCTACACCCTCTACCTCACGCGCCCGCACGTCCCGGACAGCCAGCGCGTCTCCTTCCAGCTGATGCGGAAGGGCGCGGCGAGCACCGAGGAGTGCGAGAGCGTCGCCCTCAAGGAACGTCTCGCCGCCGAGCTCTGGCGCGCCGACAAGATCAAGAAGCTCGGCGAGCTCGATGCGGCGTACCCGACCGGCTACGCGCTCGGCGTGGCGTACTACCGCGCCGGCCGCTACGACCTCGCGATGGACGCCTTCCGCGGCTGGATCGACGCGCACCCCGATGGTCCGCTCGCCCTCCGTGCGCGCAACCACTGGAAGGCCGCCTACGTCGCGAACGGGCCTGGCTGATGATCCGGGCGCTCCTCGTCGACGACGACCCCGATCTCGCGCGGCTCCTCACCGAGTACTTCACGACGCACGACGTCGCCATCACCCACGTGCTCGACGGTCCGGCGGGGCTCGCCGCGCTCGGCGCGGGGACGTTCGACGTGGTGCTCCTCGACGTGATGCTCCCCGGCATCGACGGGTTCGAGGTGTGCCGGCGGATCCGGGCCGCGCACGACGTGCCGATCGTGATGCTCACCGCCCGCGGCGATGACACCGACCGCATCGTCGGCCTCGAGATCGGCGCCGACGACTACGTGCCGAAGCCCTTCAACCCGCGCGAGCTGCTCGCCCGCCTGCGCGCGGTCCTCCGTCGGGCGCGGCCGGGGGACAGCAGCGAGGCGCGGCTGCCGGCGCGCGAGATCCTCACCATCGGACCGCTCGAGATCGATCATGCGGCGCGCGTCGTGAAGCGCGACGGCGCCGAGGTGCCGCTGACGTCGTTCGAGTACCGCATCCTCGTCGTCCTGGCCCGCCGGGTCGGCGACACGGTCACGCGCGAGGAGCTCGCCGCCGAGGTGCGCGAGCCCGCCGAGGCGAGGGCGAAGGGCCCCTCCACGTACGACCCGAGCGTCGACCGGTCGCTCGACGTGCACGTCAGCCGGCTCCGGCAGAAGCTCGAGGCCGACCCCAAGGATCCGCGGCTCATCAAGACGGTGCGCGGCGTCGGCTACGTGCTCTCGAGGCCCGCGTGAGGCGCCCGGGCTGGCGTCCGCCCTTCCGGCAACGCCGCCTGCGCCGCCTCCAGGCGCGTCTCCTCGGCTGGTTCCTCGGCGCCATCGTGCTCGCGATCGGCGCGAGCGTCGTCGTCGCGTTCGTCACCCGCGAGGAGAGCGACACGCCGACGCGCGTGGTCTCGCGCCACGTGCAGCGCCGCCTCGCGAAGACGTGGGACGACCCGGTCGCCACCGATGCGTACGTGGCCGAGCTGCGCGAGAGCACCGGCCTGGACATGCACGTGCGCCGTGACCCGGGCCTGTTCCCGCCGGGCCGCCGCTTCAGCGGCAACGCCATGATCTTCGAGGACGGCGTCGCGTACATCCCGGTGGTCCGGGGCGGCGTGATCATCGGGGCCCTCGAGCTGCGGACCGGCGCGACGCCCCCGCAGTGGTGGCGCGTGGTCGTGGCGCTGCTCGCCGCCCTCTTCGTCCTCGGTCTCCTCGCAAAGCGCGTGGCGATGCGCCTCTCCCGGCCGCTCGAGCACCTCGCCATCACCGCCGAGCGCTTCGGGTCGGGCGATCTCACGGCGCGCACCGGCATCGAGGCGCTGCCTCGGCGCTGGGTCGCCGACGAGGTGCGGGACGTCGGCCGCGCCTTCGACGGCATGGCCGACCGCATCGCGCGCGTCGTCCTCGAGCAGCGCGAGCTCCTCGCCGCGATCAGCCACGAGCTCCGGTCGCCCCTCGGCCGGGCCCGGGTGGCCGTCGAGATCGCCCGCGATCGGCCCGATCCGGCACCGTCGCTCGATGACATCGAACGGCAGCTCGTCGAGATGGACTCGATCCTGGGCGACCTGCTCGCGTCGGCCCGCGCTGGCCTCGCCGACGTGCACCTCGAGGTGAGCGAGCTCGTCCCGTGGCTCCGCGCCCGCATCGCCGCCGAGAAGGACGGGCCGATCGAGCTGGTCGCGGCGCCGGGCGCGGAGGCCCTGCACGTCGCCATCGATCGCGCGCTGCTCGGCCGCGCGCTCCACA
Organism: Labilithrix sp.; assembly: GCA_028287035.1. Next base: position 6,965 of record JAQBQL010000236.1, read on the forward strand.
ACCTCTTCGCCAATGCGTGGAACCACGGCCACCCGCGTGACGAGCCGCTCGAGGTGGTCATCACCCGCGTCGGTGATCGCGTGCGCGTCGCGGTGCGGGACCGCGGGCCTGGCTTCACCGAGGCGCTCCTGCCGCGCGCGTTCGAGCCGTTCGTCATGGGAGCGGACGCGGCGCGCTCGCCCGGTGCGCACGGCATGGGGCTCGGCCTGTCGCTCGTGCGCCGCATCGTCGAGGCGCATGGCGGCGCGGCCACCGCCACGAACCTGACCGACCCGCCCGGCGCGCACGGGGCCGAGGTCGCCTTCGAGCTGCCGCTCGCTCCCCGCTGACCTCCGGGGATTTGGCGCTCCTCACCGGGGATCGATACGATCCCTCCGTGGGCTCCAGCTTCACCCGCAGCGTCCTCTGGTTCTGCGCCATCGTCGGCGCGATCGGGGTGCTGCTGTACCTCTTCGTCTTCGACGTGTGGGAGATCCCCGGCACCGACCCGAGCTTCATCGCCGGGATCGCGCCGGCCCTCCAGCCGAAGGACCTCGTCCTCACGAGCCGCCACTCCGTGCCCGCGTTCGGCGAGCTCCAGCGGTGCCTCGTGCCCGACGGACGCAACACGTTCGCGGTGGGTCGCGTGTTCGGCCTCGCCGGCGAGAACGTTGAGGTCGTCAACGAGCGCGTCGCCGTCGATGGCCGCTCCCCGAAGGCGCGCTTCCAGTGCGGCACGGTCAAGGTGCTGCACCCAGTCTCGCAGGAGGAGATGGAGCTCACGTGCACCGTCGAGGACAACGGCGCGTTCACCTACGGCGCGCTCACCCATCCGGAGCTCCGGGAGGGCCAGACGCGCACCAAGGTCGAGGCCGGCAAGGTGTTCCTGGTCAGCGACGACCGGCATCTCCACCAGGACTCCCGGGACTTCGGCCAGGTCGACGCTGCGACCTGCCAGCACGTGGTCTACCGGCTTTGGGGCGAGCGCTTCTCCGATTCGTCGCGCCGGTTCAACATCCTCTGGTGAGACGCAAAGGATGGTAAGCTCGGCGCCCTCGATGGAGCTGGAGATCGGGATCGTCTGTGCGCGGTGCGAGAGCTACGCGGTCCTCGACACCGCGCGCACCGCGTCCTGCGCGTCGTGCGGCCATGCGCTCGCCCTCGAACCGCCGCCCGTCGCGCGCCCCGCCAGCAAGGCCCCGGACGGTCCGTTCACCGAGATCGCCGCGACCGCACCGTCGCGTCGCCCCGAACCTTCTCTCGCAGCACCGGCCTCGCACGCCCCCGCCAAGGGCGAGTCTCGCTCGTTCGAGACCCCCGCGACGCCCGCGAAGTCGCCCAAAGGCAAGTCCCTCGAGGAGCTCATGGATCAAGCAAAGAACTTCGTGTGCCGTTCGTGCTCGACCGCCGTTCCCCTCGGCCACAAGTTCTGCGGCCGTTGCGGCGCCGCGGTGCCGCCGGAGATCCTCCAGGCGCGCACGCAGTTCTTCGGTCAGCTGCAGGCGCCCGGCAAGGCGAAGCTGATCCTCATCCGCGGCGAGGGCGTCGAGGGGCTCAGCTACCAGCTGAACGCCGAGCAGCACATCGTCGGCCGCGCCGGTCAGCTCGTGTTCCCGGACGACCCGTTCGTCTCGCCGAAGCACGCGAACTTCTTCTACCGGAACGGCAAGCTCGTCGTGCGTGACGAGGGCTCGTCGAACGGCGTGTACCTCCGCGTGAAGGGCACCGTCGACGTCACCGCCGACGATCACTTCCTCGCCGGCGAGCAGGTGTTCCGCATCGACGCGACCCCGCGGCCGAACGACCAGCCCGGTCCCGACGGCACGTACTTCTACTCGTCGCCGAAGCACCAGAGCCCCTTCCGGATCACCCAGATCCTCCAGGGCGGCGCGGCCGGCATGACGGTATGTGCGCGCGGCACGAGCCTCCAGATCGGCCGCGAGGGCGGCGACCTGAACTTCCCGAGCGACCTCTACATGAGCGCCGCGCACTGCAAGCTCGAGGACGCGGGCGGCAAGCTCACGCTCTCGGACATGAACAGCCGGAACGGCACCTACGTGCGCCTCAAGGCGGAGCGCGAGCTCGCCCACGGCGACTACGTCTTCATCGGCCGCAAGCTGCTCCGCGTCGAGATCACCGCGGCCTGA
>JAQBQL010000270.1 GCA_028287035.1 Labilithrix sp.
GAGCCGGAGCGGCCGCGGCGTGCCCGGCGGGGAGCGCGGCATGCGGAGGAGCCGCCGCGACGCGCGACCCGGCGGACGGAAGGGACGAGACGTCGACGCCCGCGGCGGTCGGCGTTGACGCCGGATCGGAGGCCGCGGGCGGATCGCCGGGCGCCGCGGCGGCAGCGGGATCGGCAGGACCGGACGTGGTGGTGGTGGTCGACGCCGCCGCGGGATCCGCCTGCGGGGCGGGCGCGATCGCGATCGACGACTTCTCGGACGAGAGGGTGCGGCTCGCGAAGTAGCCGCCCACGCCCACGACGCCGACGAGGGCCGCGGCCGCGAAGCAGAGGCCGCCGATGAGCAGCGGGCTCGTTCGCTTCGGCGGGAAGGACGGGATCACCGGCACGAGCGCCACGGCCGGGAGCGACGGCATGGGACGGCGCGGATCGCCCGCGGGACCCTGCGCATGGTTCGGCCACGACGGCGCGCGCGCGTGACCGTCGTGGACGGCCGGCGGCGGAGGCGTGTGACCGCCGTGCGCGTGGAGCGCGGGACCGCCGAGCGCCGCGGGCATGTCGCTCCGGGCGAGCACCTGCGTGCGCTCCGGAAGGTCGGTCGTCTCGTGGTCGAGGACGTCGGCGGCCGCCTGGACCTTCGCGAGATGGCTGCCCTGCAGCTCCTGCGTGCGCAGGATGCCGTCCTCGTCCTCGTCCTTCGTCACGGCGGCGGGCCGGGCCGGCTCGGGAGCGATCTTCGCGGCCTCGGGCACGACGACCGGCGCCATCACCGGCACGGTGACCTGCTGGACGGGCGCGCTCACGACGGGCGCGGTGACCACCACGGGCGCGGTCACGACGACGGCGGGCGCGCTCGCGGCCTTCGGCTCCTCGGCGGGCAGGGCCGGCGACGACGGCGCGAAGCCCTTGATGCCCGACGCCGCGTCGTCGAACGCCGCCACGTCGCCGACGTCGCTGCTCTCGAGGATGTCGTCGGCCCCGAGCTCGAGCTCGCTGCTCGCCGCCGGCGGGACGTCCTTGCCGTCGAGCAGACGCCGCGACGAACGCGGGTGCCCGAGGTCACCGAAATCGAACGGACGCGGCACGGAGCCAGGGGTTTTGTCGTGTGATGCGGACAAGGCGAGCTCGCGTCTTTCTGCCGCCAGGGGGGCCGGCGGCGCCATTCTTACCGAGATTCCGATGTGTGCAAGGCGGCGCGGAACATTCGGCCTCCTGCGTTCACTTCCGGGCCGTGCCGCGCGACGTGAGGACGACGCCGACCACGGCGAGCCCGGCGGCCAGCGGGCCGAACAGCGACATCCGCTGGAGCGCCGCGCGCCGGAGGAGGGACACCCCGAAGCGCCGCGCCTCGGGGGACAGCGCCGCCTCGCGCGCCCAATCGTCCTCGATCGAGAAGTACCGGTTCGCGTGGATGGCGAACACGACCGCGGCGGCGGCGGCCGCGACGAGGAGCAGCGCGCCGAGCGCCACGAGCGCCGGTTTCGGCGTCGTGGTGCGCGGGCTGGGATGCGGCTGCGGCGGCGACATCGGGGTCACGGCGTTTCTACGCCTCGACGCCGGCTCGTGCCCCTTCGAAAAACAGCGAGGCCGGCGATCGCGTGGTGCGTTCGCCGGCCCCGCGGCGTGGGCCAGGGGCCCGGGAGCGTCAGTGCATCGCTGCGCCGATGATGCGGAGGACCACCCCGACGACGATCTGGGCGGCGAAGCCGATGCCGGCGCCCTTCTTCGTCTCGGGACCCTTCGCGATCACGTAGACGAGGATGAGGCCGATGCAGCCGCCGAAGAACCCGGCCGCGAAGCCGAGGCCCAGGCTGCCCTGCACGGGAGCGGCATAGTCGCCCTGCATGCCGAACTGCTGCGGAGGAGGTCCGAAGCCCGGGGGACCGCCGCCGCCGTAGCCGCCGGCCGGGGGGGCGCCGTAGCCGCCGGGAGGAGGCGCGCCGTAGCCGCCGCCACCGGGAGGAGGACCGCCGTACCCGCCGCCACCGGGAGGAGGACCGCCATAGCCACCGCCACCGGGCGGTGCGCCCGGAGGACCGCCGTAACCGCCACCGCCGCCGCCAGGGGGCGGTCCGCCGTATCCGCCGCCACCGCCGCCGGGGGGCGGCGCTCCGCCGCCAGGGGGCTGTCCAGGATTCCAGTTCGCCATGAAGTCCTCTCTCCTTCCGGATGAATCCCGGAGCGTATCCGCTTCCATCGCCCCCACAAGGGCGGCGAGGGAGAAGGCAGACCTAGGGATGTACGAAGACGACGGTGCCGGTCTTCCCCGCCGCGCCGGCGCTCGCGCCGTGCCAGCCGGGCGGCACCGTCGGGCCCGTCCAGAAGAAGAGGCGCCGCGCATCCTCGGGCGCGAGGTTGATGCAGCCGTGGCTCTTCGGCTGCCCGAACACGTCGTGCCAGTACGCGGCGTGGAGCGCGTAGCCCTCGGTGAAGTACTGCACGTAGGGGACGTCGCGGAGCTCGAACTCCTCGCCGACCACCTTCGAGTCCATCGTCGAGGTCAGGTACTTCGTGTGGATGCGGAAGACGCCGCGCTTGGTCGACTTCGTGGTCGCCGGATCCTCGAGCCCTGCCTCGCCCGTCGAGACGAGCGTCGCGTAGACCGGGACCTGCCCCTCGTAGGCGACGAGCACCTGGCTCGTCACGTTGATGTCGATCCACTTCTCGCCCTCGAGCGCCCAGCCGGGCATCTTCTTCGCGAGGTGGACGCGCGCGAGGTCGTCCTGCGCGATCCACGCGCCGCCCTCGAGCTCCTCGTAGGTCTTCCCCTTGTGGACGCGCTGCTTGCCCGTCACCGTCACCGCGCTCCGCCACGTCGCGGGCTCGCCCCCGCCGAGGTTGCCGTCGCGGTCGTGGAGCAGCTTCGCGCGAGGCGAGCGAACGATCGCGAAGGGCGGCTTCGCGTCCTCGGGGATGCGGAAGCCGTGGAAGTCGGAGCCGCGGATCGGGCGAAACCGGTCGGCGGGCATGACGCGCAGGTCGACGGACACGTTGTAGCGGCGGCCCTCGAACAGCATCGTGTCGACGAACGAGATCCCGTTGTGCCGCGAGAACTCGCCGGCCTTCGGCCCGTCGACGCGGCCGGACAGGTTCGGCAGCTTCGACTCGCCGTTCAGGTACCAGGGGATGTCCGGGTCGGTGGGCTTCTCCTCCATCGCGGTGATCGGATCGGGGAGCGGCTCGCTCTTCCACTTGCCCCAGAGGTCGCTGCCGTAGCTCGCGCCGCTCACCTTGTCGCGCTGCCAGCGCCGGAGATGCTGCGCGAGGTGGGGCTCGAGCGTCTTCAGGATCGCCTCGCTCGGCAGGCTCGGATACGCGGGGCCGCCGCGCGTCGCCATCCCGTACAGGTACGGGAGCTTCTGCGTGTGGTCGGGCCGCCGCGTCGAGGCGCGCACGACGAGGTTCGACAGGTCGAGCGTCGTCGTGCCGAGGCAGACGTAGCCGAGCGGCTTGATCCCGCGGAACCCGCTCGAGCAACCCTTGCCGGTCACCGGGCGCGGGTCCATCTCGACGACGGCGCCGGCGCGGAGCTGACCGAGGCGCGGCGAGGCCACGTCGGGCTGGGACAGCACCGGGGTCTCGACGGCGATCGCGGCGAGACGCGGGACGTTGTCGGGCACCGGCGGTGGCCACGGCCGGCTCGAGCCGTCGAGCGACACGGGCGGCGGACCCTCCTGACGCGGGAGCGCCGGCAGATCACCGGGGGGCGCGTCGCCCTGCACGTCCGGGGCGGCGCTCGTCACGGCGGCGGTCGTGGTCAGCGCCGCGGGCGGGCCGTCGCTCTTCCCGCAGGCGAGCAGCGAGCCGGCAACGAGGAGGGCGAGCGCGAGGCGAGCAGCGGGCACGACGCCCTCTCGTAGGTCGCGCGCGGCGGCTGGGCCAAGTTGTCAGGCAGGCTTCCTGGCCTTCTCGGGGCGCGTGTCGGCGAGCTTGGCGGCAGCGGCCTTCGTCCGGAAGTGGGCATTGCCGAGCCCGGTGCCGATCGTGAGGACTCCCCACGTCGCGACGTCGGCCTGGAACGGGACCTCGCTGAGGCCCTGCACGACGGCGTCGTTGTGGAGGACGACGTGCGTCCGGTGCTCGCCGATGGTCGGGATGGCCTCCACGAGCAGCTCCGGCAGGTTGAACCGCGAGCTCTCCCAGTTGCCCGGGAGGTTCTGGCCGCCGCGCGAGATCGACCCGTCGGCCTCGATGACGCCGGGGCAGCCCACGCCGAGGAACGGCGCGAGGAGAAGACCCTCCTTCGCGGTTCGCTTCATGAGGTCCTGCAGCATGCCGACGAGCCGTTCGACGGCCTCGGCGCGCTTCGGCTTCTCGTCGGCGTGGCGCCAGAGCTCGGACGCATGCACCTTCGCCTTCGCGAGGTCGGTGGCCTTGCCGGCGCCGAGAGTCACGACGCCGGCGCGGAAGTTCGATCCGCCGATGTCGACCGCGAGCACCGCGTCGAAGCCGTTGAAGATCCACGCCGGGGCGAGATGGATGGTGCCGATGAGCCCCGCCTCGTCGGGATGGTGACGGATCGGCACGAGGTCGACGGCGTGGCCCTGGGCCTTGAGGAGGACGGAGGCACGCCCGATCGCGAGCTCGCCGAGGTGGCTGTCGCGCAGGCCGCCGCCGACCACGATGCGCTGCGTCTCCTTCCACGCCTTGATCTTGAGGTACCTCGCCGTCACACCGGCGAGCTCCTGCGCGAACTCCTCGATGGCGCCGTGGACGAGACCGGCGGCCTCGGTGTCGTCGCCCACGAGCAGCTTGTCGAGCTTCTTCTTGCTGATCTCGCGCGTGTCGACGTCGCCCAGCGGATCGCCGCCGACCTTGCGGAGCTTCTCGCGCATGTCGTCGAGGATGGCGCGGAACGCCCGGTTGCTGGCGCGGTCGCCGATGAAGCCGTCGGCGTCGCGGACCTCTGCATTGTAGGCGTCGATCTCGACCGCAGGCAGGTCGAGCGCGCCGTGGGCGGCGAAGGTGACGTGGGAAGCGTGCGGCGTGGCCGTCGTTGTCGCCATGGGTCTACTCCGCTCATGCAACGAGCGAACCCACCGCAGGCCCTCCGGCGCCCGCGCGATCACGCGCGCCCCTGCCCTGTCGCACGTTGCCACGAGCGGCGTGACAATGCCCCACGGTGACTTGGCCCGAGCGCGGCACCGGCGTACGGTCCCGCCGGCGTGCGGTCCCATGTCGGTCAGGTGCTCGGCGATCGCTACGAGGTGCTCGACGTCGTCGGGCGCGGCGGCCAGAGCACGGTCTACCGGGCGCGCGACCGCATCGACGGCGACGAGGTCGCGATCAAGGTCGTGCACGGCGCGGTCGGCGACCCGGACGCGATGGAGCGGACCTTCCGCGAGGCGCAGTCCATGTCCCAGCTGCTCGGGACCTCGGCCGTCCGCATCCTCCACCAGGTGCGCACCCCCGAGGGCGCCCTCGGGCTCGTCATGGAGCTGCTCGAAGGGCGCGATCTCGAGGCGCACCTCACGGAGCTCGAGGCGCGCGGCGAGCGCGCGGCGCCTTCCTGGATCGAGCACACCTTCGGACCGATCGTGTCGACCTTGCAGGCCGCGCATTCGCGGGGGCTCGTGCACCGGGACCTCAAGGCCGAGAACGTCTACCTCGTGTCCGAGGCGCGGGGCGGCGGCGTACGCCTCCTCGACTTCGGCTTCGTGAAGCTCCTGCGCGCGCCGTCGATCACGAACCAGGAGATGGTCGCGGGATCGCCTTCCTACATCGCGCCCGAGACGTGGCTCAACGGCGCGGCGCACGCCGACGAGCGCGCCGACGTCTACTCGCTCGCGGTCATGCTCTACCGCGCGATCGCCGGGCGCCTTCCCTTCCGCGGCGAGACGGTCGTCGAGCTCATGATCAACGTCACGAGCGGGCCGCGCGAGAAGCTCAGCGAGGAGCTCCCCGGGTTCTCTCCGGACATCGACGCGTGGGTCGAGCAGGCGCTGGCGATCGAACGAGACCAGCGCTTCTCGTCGGCGAACGGGGTCTTCCGTGCGCTCTGCGCGTGCTTCCCGGGCCGCTAGCGGCGGCTACTCCCAGAACGCGAACGCCTCGTCGAGGTACACCTCGCGCGCGCCGTGGCCGAAGGGATGCTCGCGCACGAGCGTCGAGAAGCCCGCCGCGCTGGCGACCGCGGCGAGCGACAGCGCTCCTCGCTTGCTCTCCGCGTCCTGGCTCCCGAACCCCACGTAGAGCGGCCGCGCCGCGCCGGGGGCCGGCGTGCGTCCGATCGGCGCGCCGCCCGACATCGCGCCGTACCCGTCGACCGCGAAACCATTTCTCGCAGCGTCTCCCCGGAGCGCGATGGCCGCGACGAAGTACGCGCCGTTCGAGGAGCCCGCGAGGTAGGTGCGCTCGAACGGAGCGCCCGCGACCTCCTCGAGCGCACGGCGCGCCGCCTGCCAGCCGGCGATGATCTCGGCGACGAGCCGCGCGTGGCTCGCCGGATCGGTGGGCCACGCGTACCAGTCGACCGCGCCCGCGGGTCCGATGCCCCGACGGCCACGCGGCACGATGGCGGCGGCGCCGGCGCGCATGGCGGCATGGAGGACCGCCTGCTGCACGGTCGTCTTCTGATCGCTCACGGGCAGCGGCGGCACGATGCCGTGGAGATAGACGAGCAGCCGGCGCGGTCTCCCCGCGGCGAGCGGCGGCAGGACGTAGCAGACGTCCGCGGTCAGCGCGGTGAGCCCCGGGGTGCACCAGTCGGTGGCGGGCGGCGGAGGGCGCGGTGCTGGTGGCGGCGTCGCCGGAGGGACGGGCGCGGCGTCGACCACGCCGGGTGGCTCCTCGGGCGGCAGCGTGCGCGTCGCCGGCCGGCACCCCGGGAGCGCCGACGCGCACGTGGCGACAGCGAGAGCGACGCGGCGCATCGGCCGAGTATGCACGTCGCGGCGAGCTCCGCCGCGCGCGAAATCGTGCGCGGCACGTTGCACGATTGATCGCCCGCCCTCGCGGGGTACGCTCGCTCGCGATGAGCATTCCCCCGATCAAGCGCGCCAAGGCCGTGCAGTCCGATGCGTTCGTCTTCTTCGGCGCGACGGGTGACCTCGCGTACAAGAAGATCTTCCCTGCGCTGCAGGCGCTGGTGCGGCGGGGCCGGCTCACGATGCCGATCGTGGGCGTCGCGAAATCGGGGTGGAGCCGCGATCAGCTCGTCGAGCGCGCGCGGGCCAGCGTCACCGAGAACGGCGGGCTCGACGCCGAGGCGTTCCCGAAGCTCATCGAGCAGCTCCAGTACGTGGACGGCGACTACAACGACGCGGCCACGTTCGACCAGGTGCGCCAGCACCTCAAGGGCGCGGAGCACCCGATCCACTACCTCGCCATTCCGCCGAGCATGTTCCCGGTGGTGGTCCAGCGCCTCGCCGAGGCCGGGCTCACGAAGGCGGCGCGCGTCGTGGTCGAGAAGCCGTTCGGGCGAGACCTTCCCTCGGCCCAGGCCCTCAACGAGACGTTGCACGAGGCCTTCAAGGAAGAATCGATCTTCCGTATCGACCATTATCTCGGAAAAGAGGCAGTCCAGAACATCCTCTATTTCCGCTTCGCGAATGCCTTCCTTGAGCCGATCCTGAATCGCAATTACGTGGAGAACGTGCAGATCACGATGGCCGAGTCCTTCGGGGTGAAGGGCCGCGGCAAGTTCTACGACGAGACCGGCGTCATCCGCGACGTCATCCAGAATCACCTCCTCCAGGTCGTCAGCTATCTCGCCATGGAGGCGCCGACCAGCACGTATCCCGAGGCGATCCGTGACGAGCAGGCGAAGGTGCTCCGCAACGTTCGTCCGATGAGCGTCGAGCACATGGTGCGCGGCCAGTTCGAGGGATATCGCAACGAGCCCGGCGTCGCTCCGGACTCCTTCATGGCCACGTACGCGGCACTGCGTCTCCACGTGGACTCCTGGCGGTGGGAGGGCGTGCCGTTCTTCGTGCGAGCCGGCAAGTCCCTCGCGATGACCGTCACCGAGGTGATGGTGGAGCTGAAGAACCCGCCGCAGGTCGTCTTCAAGGAGGCGCCCCCCTCCATGGGCAACTACTTGCGCTTCCGCGTGAGCCCCAACGTGACGATCGCGCTCGGCGCGCGCGCCAAGTCACCTGGCGAGAAGATGATCGGGGAGCCGACCGAGCTGTCCGTCGTGGAGGAGCCCGCGCAGGGAACGCAGGGCCGCATGGAGGCGTACGAGCGGCTCCTCGGCGACGCGATGCTCGGCGATCCCACGCTCTTCGCGCGGCAGGACGTGGTGGAGGCGGCGTGGGCGATCGTCGACCCCGTCATCCACGGACCGAGCCCCATGTACACGTACGCGCAGGGCTCGTGGGGCCCCAAGGAGGCCGACGATCTGGCGGCGAGCGTGGGCGGCTGGAACACCCCGAAGTGACCGCGCCGCGGCGCGGCTCAGGGGATGCGGCGATGCTCGCCGCTGGGCCGTAGCTCCACCTCGCCGCCCGCGAGGACGACGCGCAGCGCTCCGCGCTCGGGCCTCGTCACGAGGATCCGCTCGTGTCCCGCGAGGACGCGGCGCGCCGCTCCGAGGTCGACGGGCTGCGGCCAGAGCGCGGCGCCCGCGTCGTCGTAGCGGAAGGCGAGCGCGTGGTCGACGTCGCGGTCCTCGCCGGGCGACTGCGAGTACTGCACGAGCACGAAGCTCGACGGCGTGTCGGCGGCGAGCGTCGCCGGGGCGGTGGTCCGCCACCGTGCGCCGAGCACCTTTCCTTCGGGACCCCACGCGACGTTGCCGCCGTCGGTGATGAGCTGGGCGCGCGTCTCGGTCGGCCCGGCGGCGACGATGACGTAGCCGTGCGTCGGCCAGTAGAGCAGCGAGAGGGCATCGCACGTCTTCGTCTCGAGCGCGGCGAAGTCCGCGAAGGGCGAGCCGTCCTCGTCCCAGAGCCGCAGCGCGACGCGCGACGTCGGCGGATCACAGACGGCGATCGCGAAGCGTCCCTCGGGTCCTCCCGCCAGCGCGATCGACGTGACGGGGGCCTGGATGCCGGCGGTGGGCCGCTCCCGCGACCAGCGCACGGCGTTCGCCTCGTCGACCACCATCACGAGCGGATTCTCGGGCGAGCCATCCTTCCGCTCGGCGTAGACGAGCGCCGCTCGCCGCTTGTCGTCGGTGAGCTCGGTCAGCTGGAGACCGATCGAGGCAGGCATCACGCCTCCGAACTGCTTCTGGAGGAGCGGCAGGTTCGCCGCGAGCACCGGCTCCGCCTGCGCGCGCGCGACGGCGCGGCGCCGGGCTTCCATCGCGTCGCCGGGATGCGCTTTGCGCCTCGGGCCGCCATCACGCGCGCTGCTCTGGGCGTCGGCGGGCGGGTCCGTCGACGCGGCGGCATCGGGCGCGCTCGCGGTCACGGCGGCATCGGGGCCCGCGCCGCCATCGCCGGAGCCCGCGGGCCGCGCGCAGGCCGCGAGCAGCAGCACGCCGAGGGCAGCGCCCCTCCTCATCCTCATCCTCGGCTCCGGCGGGCGGCCCGCCACGCGGTGAGCTCCTCTGCCGAGCGCGTGTTGAGGACGTGCTCCGCCGACAGCCAGGCGCGGCGCGCGATGCCGATCCCGTAGCGCAGGTGACCGAGCTCGCGGACGCCGTGCGCGTCGCTGTTCAGCACCACCGGCACGCCCATGTCGCGCGCCATCTTCGCGGCGATCTCGTCGACGTCGAGGCGGTGCGGCGAGCAATTGAGCTCGATGGCGACGCCGGTGCGCTTCATCGCCTGGAGGACCGCCTCGAGATCGATGGCGCTCGGCTCGCGGTACCCCAGCTGACGCCCCGTGGGATGGCCGAGGCAGTCCATCTTTCCGGACTCGACGGCGCGCACCACGCGCTTCGTCATCTCGTCCCGGCTCATGCGGAGATGCTGGTGCACGCTGCCGACCACCCAGTCGAGGTCGCCGAGCGCGTCCTCGACGTCGAGGGTACCGTCGCCGAGGATGTCGGCCTCGATTCCGGCGAAGAGCCGGAGCCTGCCGCCCATCTTCGCCTCGACGCTCCGGATGTGCTCCCTCTGCGTGCGAAGCCGCGCGGCACTCATCCCGCGCACGAAGGTGAGCGACTCGGAGTGCTCGGTGATGGCGACGTACGAATGTCCGGCCGCCACAGCCGCCTCGGCCATCTGCTCGAGCGTGCTCTTCCCGTCGGTCTCCGTCGTGTGCATGTGGAGGTCGCCGCGGAGGTCGGAGAGCTCGACGAGCTTCGGCAGCCGGCTCTCGCTGCCCAGGCGCGCCGCCTCGATCTCGCCGCGGTTCTCGCGCAGCTCGGGTTCCATCCACCGGAGGCCGATCGCCTCGTACACCGCGGACTCGGACTCGCCCGCGAGCTTCTTGCCGTCGGCGTCGAACACGCCGTACTCGCTCACCTTCAGCTTCTTCTTCACCGCGAGCGTGCGCATCGCGACGTTGTGGTCCTTCGACCCCGTGAAGTACTGGAGGGCCGCGCCCCAGGCGTGGGGCGGCACCACCCGGAGATCGCACTGCATCCCGCTGCTCAGGACGACGCTGCTCTTCGTGTCGCCGCGGCCGAGCACCTCGACGACGTCGGCCGCCTCCACGAACGCGGCCATGATCGCGGGCGCGTCCTCGCTCCGCGCGGCGACCAGGATGTCGAGGTCGCCCACGGTCTCGGCGCGGCGTCGCAGGCTGCCCGCGTAGTCGCACGCGAGCACGCCCGGCACGGCGCGCATGCGTTCGAGTATGGCCTCGGCGGCGAGCAGCGCCTCGGCCATCGGCCGCCGCTTCGGGGCAGCGGCGCGCTTGCGGAACGCCTCGATCGCGACGAGCAGCTTCTCCTCGCGCTTCTGACCGAACCGCGGCAGGTCGCGGAGCTCGCCGGCCTTTGCCGCGGCCTCGAGCTGATCGATCGACGTGATGCCCCGCTCCTTCCACACCTGCTGCGCGGTCTTGAGGCCGAGACCCGGCACGTCCATGAGCTCGGCGAGCCCGGGCGGCAGCTTCTTGCGGAGCTCGTCGGCCTCGGCGAGCACGCCCGTGTCGGCGAGCTCCTTGAGGCGCTTGATGACGCCGTCGCCGACGCCGCGCACGTCCTTGGCTTTGCCGGCCCGGACGAGGTCGAGCACGCTGTCCGGGTTGCCCTCGATGGCGCGGGCGGCGGTGCGGAAGGCCCGCACCTTGAAGACGGCGATCCCGGAGAGCTCCTGGAGGTCGGCGAGGTCCTCGAGGGCGCGGGCGAGGGCGACGTTGTCCATGCGACGGTGTTCTAGCGCGGGCGGCTACAGCACGCAGCCGATGCGCTTCGGGTCGACGGCGATCTCGTCGACCCACATCTCGAAGGGACCGCTCGACGTCTGGTACTCCTGCCAGCCGAACCAGAGCGCGTTGAATTCGGGAAGCACGTAGGGGTTCGTGTTGCCGCCGTGCTTGGCGGCGGTGGTGGCGAGCGAAGGATGCTCGACGGCGTCCCAGAAGAACTTCGTCTCGTCGTGCTCACCGTCGTGCATCCACTCGATGCACATCCATTCCTTGGTGGGCACCGCGCGCACGGCGTTGGTCGGGTCCTTGTCGCTGTTCGTCCAGTCGCCGGTGCCCGTCGCCGAGCTGCCGCTATCGGTGCCGACACCGAAGTGGTTGGCCCCGTTCTGGAGCTGACCGCTCAGCCGGATCTCGCCCTGCACGCCCGTGCCCGTGGCGGCCGCGAACGTCCAGTGCGAGTACGTCATCGCGGGGGGCGCCGGGAGGCTCGCGAAGTACACGAACGCGCGCGCCCAGTACGTGTTGTTGGTGGCCGGGAACGTCTTCGTCTCCTTCACGTAGGAGGCGCCGTTCGCGTTCATCTTGATGTGCAGCGCCTTGGCGCCGCGCGCCTTCTGGACGCCGTCGATGGTGGGCGCGGTGCCCGTCACCTTCCACGTCGTCGTGTCGAGCGTGCCGCTCTCGAAGTCCTCGCACAGCTGGAGGCCGGCGCCGGCGCAGCGGCTCGCGCCGAAGAACGCGGTGCGGTTCGTGGAGAGATCGCGCGCGCCCCCCGCATCGGCGCCGGCCTCGGCCGCGTCGACGCCGGCATCGGCGCCGCTCGTCCCGCTGGAGCCGCTCGTCCCGCTGGTCCCGCTGGAGCCGCTCGTTCCGCTGGTGCCGCTGCTCGAGCTGGCGCTCCCCGCATCGAGCGCGGCCGGCGCGTCGTCCGGCGAGCTGCTGCAGGCGAAGAGCACCAGGCCGGCGAGCATGCCGGCAGAGACGACGCGGGGCGTAGGCATCCCGTCAGCGTACCCGTGCGCCGAGCGGCGCACGAGACGGAGCGCCGATCAGACCGACTTGCGCCGGAAGGCCGGAGCCTGGGTGGGAGCAGGAGCGCGCGACTTGGCAGCGGACGCCGCCGCGCCCGCATCCTTGGCGCGGGCGGGCTGATGCGCACGGTCCGTGGCGCCCGTGCTCTTCGCCTCGGCCTCGGCAGCCTCGGCCTCCGCAGCCTCGGCGGCGGCAGCAGCTGCGGCAGCCGTGGCAGCGGCCGCGGCGAGCTCCGCCGACCTCGCCGCGTCATCCGCCGCGAGATGGCACTTCTTGTACTTCTGACCCGAGCCGCAGTGGCAGGGATCGTTACGACCGACCTTCATGGACCGGCGAGCTTAGCGCACCCGCGAACCCACAGGTACGGCCGATGCTTCATCTGCTGTCCATGAACACCGGCGACAAGGAACAGCAGGCCAAGCAGGAAGCGACCCGGAAGCCCGGCCGCGACGACGTGCACGAGCAGCGCGAGCCCGACCAGGGTCAGGAAGGCAAGGTCGAGCAGACCGGCGTCCCGCACCAGAAGGAGGACGGGACCGTCTGACGACGGCTCGCGGTCAGCGTGCCCCCGCCTCGGCGAGGGCGCGCTCGACGAGCTTGGCGAAGGCCGGGTACGGCTGGGCGCCCGACAGGTAGTAGTCGTTCACGAGGAAGGACGGCGTGCCCGCGATGTCGATCTCGCCGGCCGCGGCGTCATCGGCATCGACCGCCGCCTTGTGACGGTGATCGTCGAGCGCGGCCCGGAAGCGCTTCATGTCGAGGCCGAACCGGCTCGCATCCGCCTCGAGATCGAGACGCCCGAGCCGCTTCTGGTCCTGCATGAAGAGGCCGTGCGCGGTGATCCACGTCTTCGTGCCCTTCTGCGCGAAGATCTCGCGCGCGGCCTCCGCGGCGAGCGCCGCTTCGGGGTGCATCGGCAGCGGCTTGTCGCGCCAGACGAGCATCACGCGGTCGCCGTACTCCTTGAGCAGCTGCTCGAGCGTCGGCTCGACGCGCGCGCAGAACGGGCATTCGTAATCGGCCCACTCCTGGATGACGACCTTCGCGCCCTTCGTCCCGCGGAAGGGGACGCCGCTCGGTACCGGCGGCGCATGGCGCGTCTCGGGGTCGGGCGCCGCCTTCGCGTCGCGCATCAAGGACGCGTACCAGTCCTTGGCGGCGACGCTGCGCTGACCGTCGAACTTCTTGAGCTCGTCGTCGATGATCGCCTTCAGCTTGTCGAAGGGTTGCGCGCCCGCGAGCTCGTGACCGTTGATGAAGAAGGTGGGCGTGCCGCGCCCCGCGCCGCCGCCCGCCCCGTCGCCGAGGTCCCGATCGATGTCCTTCCGGTGCTTGCGGTCGCGAATGGCGGCGCGCACCTTCGCGGCGTCCAGACCGAGGGCGGCGCCGATCGCGGCGAGGTCGCCGTCCTCGAGACGAGGCTGGGCATCGAACAGCTTGTCGTGCGCGCTCCAGAAGGCGGCGTCGCCCTTCTCGGCGCGGGCCTCGAGCGCGAGCTCGGCGGCCGCCTCGGCGCGGGGATGAAACGGAAGCGGATTGTTCTTCCACACGATCCGGACGCGGTCGCCATAGGTGTCGCGCACCTTGTCGAGCGTCGCCTCGGCGCGCTTGCAGTAGGTGCACTGGAAGTCCCCGTACTCGACGATCGTGACCGGCGCATCGACGTTGCCGCGCACCGGCGAGCCGTCCACGGGGACGCGCCAGACCGTCGGCGGAGCGGCGTCGTCCTCGTCCTCGTGCTCGTCCTCGTGCTTCGCCGCCGGGTCGTGCGCGAAGTTCTCGGTCGAGCGCACGACGTAGATCCGGTCGCGCGGGATCCCCGCCTTGACCGCGGCCTGCGCGGCCGGGAGCTCGGCGTCGATGAGCGACTTGAACTTCGCGAGGGGCTGCGCGCCCGACAGCAGCAGGCCGTTGATGCGGAAGGACGGCGTGCCCGTCGCGTCCACGCGCTTGGCGACCGCGAGGTCCTCGTCGATCTTCGCGTCGAGCGCGGCCGGGGACGCGAGCAGCTTGTCGAAGGCGAGCCCGTCGGCGCCCGCCTCGACCGCCCACGCGCGGAGCGACTCGGGGTGCCCGAGGTCGGCCTGGTGCTGGAACGCGAGAGCGTTGAAGCGGAAGAAGGCCGCGCTGCCTTTGAGCACGAACACGGCCTGTCCGGCGCGCGCCGCGGGCCGCGCGTTCTGGTGGAACGGCAGGGGGTCGTTCTTCCACACGATCCGCAGCTGCGTCGGTCCGTAGGTCGTCTTCAGCTGCTCCAGCGTCGGCTCGGCGCGCTTGCAGAACGGACACTGCAGCTCGGAGAAGACGACCATCGTCACCGGAGCACCGCGATCGCCCCACGTCGGGTCCTTGCTCGAGACCGGTACCGGCGAGGCCGCATCGGACCACGTGGTCGCCGCTTCGGTGGACCGCTTTGCCTTGCTGCTGCGTAGCGCGAGCGCGATGGCCCCGCCCGCGAGAACGACGAGCATCATCGCGAGCACCACGCCTCCGACCACCCACTTCACCCAGCCCGTATCGGCGGGCGGCGGCATCACGAATCCGGGAGGCGGCGGGTAGGTGCCAGGCGGGGCGGGCGCGGGCCGGGGAGCACGGAGCGCGGCGGCCATCGCCGCGGCATCGACGAAGCGGTCTTCGCGGCGCCAGGCGAGCGACCGGTCCACCACCGCCGCGAGCGCAGGATCGACCTGCGGCAGCACGTTGCGAAGCGGCTGGCCCGGCGTGGGTCCTTCGTGGATCGCGTGGCCGGTCAGCGCGCGGAAGAGCACCGCCCCGGCTGCCCAGACGTCGGTCGCGGGCGAGGCCGGCTCGCCGCTGGCCTGCTCGGGCGCGGTGGCCTGCGCGGTCGGACGCGAGGTCCCGAAGCCGAGGAGATGAAGTGACCGGTCGGTCGAGACGAGCATCTTCTCGGCGGAGACCGCCCCGTGCACGATCCCCTTCGCATGCGCGGCGGCGAGGACGTCGAGCAGCTGGAGGACGACGGGCACGACGTCCGGCGCGGCGAGCCTACCGCCGGCGCGCGCGACGACCTCGGCCAGCGTCTGCCCCACGGCGAGCTCCATGACGAGGATCAGCGCGCCGTCCTCGGCCGCCGCGTCGTCGAGGATGCGCACCGCGCCCGGATGATCCACGCGGTTTGCCTCGTTCGCGGCGCGCACGAGCGCCTCGCGCGCCTCGGTCGAGGCGGCGAGCTGCTCGTGCACGACCTTGACGGCGACCCGGTTGCCGTTGCGGTGCGACGCCCGGTACACCGCCCCCGTCGCGCCCACCCCGAGCACCTGCTCGAGGGTGTAGCGCCCGCAGAGGGTCTGGCCGACTCGCGCCTCGACGGTCGTGCGGGTCGCCGGATCGAGGGGATCTTGGGTGCTCATCGGGGGAGCCGATGCTAGCGCATGGTCCGGGGGTTGGCCCGTTACCGTGCGGCCGGTCTACGATGGCAGGATCATGGCCGCCCACGCGCGCAGCAAGAAGTCGTATCTCCTGGATCCGCGCTTCCAGCTGAAATGGACCAGTTACCTCGTCGTGTCGGTCCTCGTCGTCGCGACCGGGCTCGGGGCGGTCATCGCGAAGACCGCCGGCCGCGCGTCGGACACCGCGCAGCTCGCCGTCCAGGAAGCAGAGCGAGCCTTCGAGGAGTCGCGATCGAACTCGATCCTGGCGCGGCGGAGCGTGCAGCTCGCCGGCAACGACGACCCGAACCTCACCGCGGTCATGGACGAGTCGCTCGCGCAGGTCGACGCCCAGTCGGTGAAGGACCTCGCCGACGTGCGCAGCCGCCAGGCCGACATCGCGCGTGACCGGAAGAACCTGCAGCTCGAGCTCGTGGTCGGCGGCATCGTCCTCGTGCTCCTCCTGATCCTCATGGGCGTCGTCATCACCCATCGCATCGTCGGCCCGGTGCACAAGATGAAGCGCCTCCTGCGCCGGGTGAGCACCGGGCGGCTCGCGATCGAGGAGCGGCTGCGGCGCGGCGACGAGCTCGAGGATCTCTTCGATGCCTTCTTACAGATGACCTACTCGCTGCGCGCCATCCAGGCGGCGCGCCTTCGCACGCTCGACGCCACCTTGCGCCGGGCCGAGGCGACGGGCGCCGACCATGACGTGCTCGCGGGCATGCGCGTCCTCCGCGCGCAGATGGTGCTCGGCATGGAACCGCGCCGGACCTCGGTGCTGCCCGAGCAGGCGAGCTGATGATGCGCGAGATCATCGATCCCGCCGTCGACGAGCTGTGCTCCGCCTTCGAGCGTTGCGGCTACAACCCGACGCCCATCATCGACCTCGGCGTGCTCGTGGCGAGCGCGAACGGCAAGGTCGACGTGCGCGAGCGCGAGATGCTGCTCGACGTGTTCCAGGCGCTGCTCGAGACGAACCTCACCGCGGAGGTCGTCGATCACCTCGTGGCCGCCAGCCTCGAGGTCATCGAGCTCGCCGGCGCCGAGTCACGCGCCCGGCTCGTTGCGGCTATCCTTCACGACTGCAACGCGGTCGAGCCCGGCGTGCGCGTCGCGCTCGCGGTGGCGTTCGCGAGCCAGGGGCTCGATCCGGCGGAGCGGAAGGTGATCGAGCGCATCGCCACCGCGGGCGGGATGAGCGCGGCACGCCTCGCCGAGCTGACGCTCGAGATCCGCAAGCACGCCGACCCCGATCCGGTCAGCGTCCGCATGTCGATCGCGCCGATCTCCCGACCTGGCACCTGATCGGCGGTCGCTCAGGCGGCGAGCGACGCGCCGAGCGGACGGAGCTCCCGCACCAGCGCTTCGCGCACCGCGGCGCCGGGGAGCGCCGCGGTCCCGGCGAAGGGGTCGACCGCCTCCGCGACGCCGTCCATCGCGCGCTGCCACGCCGCCGCGAGCCTCTGCCGATCCGCCGGACCGAGACGCTCGAACGACCAGCGCGCGATCGCCCACGAGAGCGCCGCATGGCGGGCCTCGTCGTCGGCGATGCCGCGCATCACGCGCGCGACGTCCGGGTCCTCGGCATGCTCGGCCTGGTAGGCGGCGAGCAGCGCGCTGAAGGTCTCGCGCGCACATCCCTCGACGACGTTCTCCTCGGCGACCGCGAGGAGCGACCGCACGGGCACGTCCGCCACGACCGGCCGCTCGTAACGACCGCCGTGACGACGCGCGAGCCGCGCCATCGCCCGCGTGTGGCGCGCCTCGT
This sequence comes from Labilithrix sp., assembly GCA_028287035.1. Next base: position 17,400 of record JAQBQL010000270.1, read on the forward strand.
CGCGGGCGGCCTCGCGCGCCGACGCGCACAGCTCGCGCGGGGCCCCGAGGCTCTCGAGCTCGCGCTCCAGGCGCAGGAATGCCGTGACCGACGCCGCCTCGAGCCGCGCCGCCTGCGCGAAGTACGCGCCGAGCCGCGTCGCCGCCACGGTCGCCGAGGCCGGGGCGAGGCCGGCCGGGACGCGGCCCGGGCTGCCCGGGCACACCGAGCAATCGATGACCACCGCGCCTGCCTCGTCGGGGATGACGTGGCCGTTCTGCGTTCCGCCGTCGGGCGCGCCGCCGTCCAGGGGCACGCCAGCGTCCCCCTGGTTCGTGCTGCAGTAGCCCTCGGTGGCGCGGCACGCGTAGTGGATGTCAGGGCACAGCGCGTTGCAGTCGTTCACCGAGAAGTAGCAGTCGCCGCGGATCGTGAGATCGGGCGGAAGCCCGCACGGGTAGCGGTAGTAGTCGCCGCACGTGTCGGGCGTCGCCGGCGTGAAGTCGGTGGCCGCGCAGGGGTCGGGCGGCGCCGCCTCCTGCGGAGCGTCGACGCTGGCGTCGGCGGGTGAGGCGTCGGGCGCGCCGCCCTCCGCGGGCACGACGATCTCCTCGATGCGTGTCGTCCCGCAGCCGATGCCGGCGACGGTGAGGAGGAGCGCGCGCTGGAAGGCCGTCCGCAGGCGGCGCTCCTCGCGACCGACGAGGCCCCTCGCGCTCACTGGCCGACCGGGAAGCCGAGGAGGAGCCCCGCGGCGTCGAGCTGCGCGGCGACCGACGCCGGCTTCGTGGCGTCGGACTCGTCGAGGACCGCCGTGTAGAGCTGCCCGAAGGGCGTCGCGAGATCGGCCGGCGACGGAGTCTCGGCGCTCCAGGTGGCGGGAGGCTCCGGGATCGCATCGCCGCTGACCTTCGCGTACGACGCGGCGAGCGAGGTGATGCCCGCGAGGATCGCCTGGTCGATCGGCGCCGACCCGGCCTTCGTCTTGATCCATGGCTGGAAGGCGGCGTAGACGCGGCGCGTGCCCTCGAGGTTGTCGCGGAGGTCGGCCATCGTGCGCTGCGCGTAGCGGGACTCCTCCTCGCCCGTCGCCGCCTTCGAGACCTTCTCCTTCTGCTCCTGCACCAGCGAGACGAGGCCGCCGTAGGCGATCTGCGCGTCGATCTTCGCGGGCGTCCACTCGCCGACGAGCGTCTCGGTGTCGTCGACGAGCCGCTGGACCAGCTTCGTCTTGAAGTCCGCCGCCTCGGCCGCGGTCGCCGGCATCGCCGCGGGCACGTACCCCACGAGCGACTTCTCGAACGTGACGACGCGGCCCGGCACGTTGTCGATGAACAGGATGCGCTCGACGGCGTGCATGCCCGTCACGCCGTGGTCGTCGAACAGGTACGGGTCGCCGCCCTGCGCGGTGAGGTCCGCCAGGAAGTCGTCGTACCGCGCGTCGATCGCGAGGTCGATGTCCGGGAAGAGCGGCGCGAGCGCGCCCTCGATGTGCTCGTACGCTGTGCGGGCCTTCAGCCACGAGGCGCGCATCTGCGTGAGGCTCGAGGCGTCGAGCGTCGCGTCCCAGCCGCGACCGGCCGGCGTCGGCGCGGCTGCCTGGATGTCCTTCGCCGACTGCGCGAGCGTCTGCACGTCGGCGAGCAGCAGATCGTGCACGTCCTGCACGGCCTTCGCGCGGAGGGCCGCGTCGTCGACCACGCCGCCGTCCACCTCCGCGTCGGGCGTCGTCACGGCCGCGTCGGGCGTCACGTTGGCCGGCGCGGCGGGCTCGTCGTCGGAGCAGGCCAGGAAGGAGGCGCTCGCCGCGACCAGCAGCGTCGCGCACAGACCGAGTCCCGCATTCTTCGAGCGCATGATGAGCGTTTCCTCTTCTGACGAGCGGCGCTCAGAGCGCCCCGACGTACGCGAGCAGGGTCGCACGGTCGGCGGGCGAGAGCGCGCGGAAGCTGGTGACGGACCCGTTCGCCTCGGAGCCGGGGCCCTCGTGCATGAGGATGGCCTCCTCGATGCTCGTGGCGCGCGCGTCGTGGAGGAAGGTGCGGACGAACCGGAGCCCGACCAGCGGCGCGGTCCGCCAGTCCTGCGAGCGGGCCTCCCCGTCGCGGATGCCGTCGGCGAGGACGCTGCCCATGTCGTGCAGCAGCAGATCGGAGAAGACCGGCGCCTCGATGTCGGCGAGACCGGCGATCGGATAGTCCGGCCGCGTCCGGAGGCTCGGCGCATGACACACGCTGCACTTCGTCTGCGCGAAGAGCTGCTCGCCCGCCGCGGTCTCGGCGGGAGCGGTCGCGATCTTGCGGAGCGGGATCGCGGTGAGCCGCACGTACATGGCGCGCGTGTTCACGCTGTCGATCGCGACGTCGATGCCGGCCTTCGCGTCGTCGGCGAGGCCGTCGGGGTTCACCGGCTCGACGATGCGCAGCGGGCTCGTGATGCCCATGTCGCTCTGCAGCGCGTCCGCCGTGAAGTCGTCGAGCGTCGCGATGCGTGCCTTGAGCCCGAAGCGACCGATGACCACGTCGCCCTTGCGGTGGGCGTGGAAGCGCGTGTCCGGATTGGCCTCCGACGCGTAGACCACGTGGTTCACGCGCCCGTGGATGCCGTCGGCGCGGGTCGCCTGGGCCGCCGCGACGCGCTCGATCTCGGAGTCGAGCACCGCCTCCATGTAGCCGCGACCGAGGATGCTCGGACCGACGCGCGTCGTCACCTTCAGGTTCTGCGTGCCCGGGGGCGGCAGGAGCGGATGCGCGGAGCCCGTGATGAGCGGACGGACGGTGTTGCCGAACGGCAGCGCGCTCTGGTCGGCGTCGGGCGTGAACCCGTCGGCCTCGACGATGGCCATCTTCTGGACGACGCCTGGCCCCCGCGTCCCCGACGTGTGACAGCCGCCGCACGAGGCGCGCGTGTAGAGCGGACCGAGGCCGTCGGCATCACGCAGCGAGAGCCCGAAGAGGCGATCACCGTCGCGGAAGACCGCGCGCTCCTCGACCGTGGCGGTCGCGATCGGGACGTCGAAGGGGTCGGCGGGGCTCGCCGGCGGCGCGTCGACGCCGGCCTCGGCGACCGGCTGCGGGACGGCCGCGTCGGGCTCGGCAAGCGCCGGCGACGGGTCCGCCGACGAGCACGCGGCGAGCAGCGCGGCACCTCCCACGAGCGTGGAGAGGAGAAGTGTCCTCCGTGACGGCACGGCTCATTGGTTACCGTCGCCTGAAATGACATGCAAGCGACCACGTGGAAACGGCGCGGTGCCTCCGTGGCCACGGCACGGGAACCCCGTCAAAACAGGGTGAACCGGCGGACAGCAAAGCACCGCGGCCGGCGGGAGCCCGGCCGCAGCACGGCGTTCACCGACGGTCCGCGCCTGCTCGAGCTCGCCTCAGGCGACCACCTCGACGAGCCCGAGCGCGAGCAACGCATGCAGCCGCTCGATGGCCTCGGGCCGCGTGATCCCGGCGAGCGCCGCCACCATCGTCACGTCCGACACGCCGTCGATCGCGCCGAGCATCGCGTCGGCGGGCCCGAGCTCCTCGGTCACGTCGAACGGCGGCCGCGTGAGGCGCACCACCGACCACGGCGAGATCCGTACCCCGCTCGCCTCGTCGGCGTGGGTGCCGAGCCGGTCGTGACAGCCCTCCATCACGAGCCGCGCGAGCGCATGATCCGGCTGCCGCTGGAGGACGCGCTCGGCGAGGACCAGGGCTTCGGGATAGTCGCTCGACAGATAGCTGCCGTACATCGCCCGGCCCATCGCGGCCGTCGCGTCGCCGCCCGCGGGCGCGTCGCCCTCCGGAGGAGGAAGCAGCGGGGTCGCGGCGGTCATCGTGTGCGGCGTGTCGTGCACGGCGTCCGCCTTCGCGCGCTCCTCGATGACCCGCGCATAGGCGGCGGGATCGTACGCGGGCGGCGTGGTGGGGCGCTCGCTGTCCTCGAGCTCCTTCGCCAGCGCCCCCGGATCGAAGGCCGGGATCAGGGTCTGCTTCTCGCGTCGTTCCCCCATGGCCGCTCTCGGTTACCAGCGGAGCACGCGGGACGCCAGAGCGCGATCCGGTCCCGCTCGTCACGAGCGCTGCGCGATCCGCGCACCGCGTCCGTTTCTTTGCGGCCGCGCTGTAAGCGCGCGTTCGACGCTGCGTTCGAGACGGGCCATGCGCACTCCCCTCCTTCTTTCTCTGGTTGTTCCGTCTGCTTTCGCGCTCTTCACCGCCGGGGCGGCCCGCGCCGACGACGCGCTCGGGATCGCCACCGACGACGAGTCGATCGGCACGCGCCCCGCCCGCTCGGCCACGATGCCGCAGGTCGCGCCGCCCCCGCGCCCGAGCACGACCTCGGCGCCCGAGGGCACGATCATGCGCGAGGACAGCTACGTCGTCGACGAGCCGCGCTTCGCGACGGGCGAGGTACGGCGCTACGAGGCGCCGCTCGCCACCGACCCGCCGCGCGACTGGGCGGTCCTCCACGCCGGCCTCCGTCCGCGCCTCGGCACCTTCGGTGGCATCGCGACCTTCGCCCTCGCGCACGGACGGACCGAGCGCTTCTACGGCGGCTTCTCGCTCGCCATCGTCCGCAACGACGCGGGCACGAACATCAGCGCCGCGCAGCTCGCGCTCGGCCGGAACCTCTCCGACACGTTCGGCGGCATCACGCAGCTCAGCGTGAGCGAGAACCGCGCCCGCAACTTCTACGGCGGCGCGCAGCTGTCGCTCGGTTACAACCGCGCCCTCTCCTTCCACGGGCTCGCCCAGATCGCTGCGTACGACCGCGCGAAGGACTTCACGGGGATCGCGCAGCTCGGCGCGTACGCGCGGACCGACAGCAGCTTCGCCGGCGTGGCGCAGCTCGGCGCGTTCAGCCAGTCGATCAACGATTTCTCGGGGCTCGTGCAGGCGGGCGTGGTCACCGCCACCGGCGCCTCGGTGCTCGGCGACGCAGGGCACGGCGGCCACGGGACGCCGCGCTTCGCCGGCCTCGTGCAGGCCGGCGCCCTGGCCTCGAACGCGGGCGACTTCTACGGCGTCGCCCAGGTGGGCGGCGTCAGCTACACGAGCGGCGACTTCCGCGGCCTCGTGCAGCTCGGCGCGGTGAGCGGCGCGGGGGATTTCGTCGGCCTCGTCCAGGGCGGCGGGCTCACCTGGGCGAAGAGCATGACGGGCATCCAGCTCGGCTCGGTGGCGGTCGCCGAGCGCGAGGCGACGGGCCTCCAGATCGGCGCGCTCGGCACCTTCGCCGAGAACGTCGACGGCGCACAGATCGGGATCGTGAACGTCGCCAGCAAGGTGCGCGGCGTGCAGATCGGCCTCTTCAACACCACGAAGAGCCTGCGCGGCGTCCAGATCGGCCTCGCCAACCATGCGACCGACGGCATCCTTCCCTGGACCGCGCTCCTCAACATGGGCTTCGGCGACGCGATCGACGACGGGTACGACGATCGCGAGGCGCAGCCGACGACCTACCGCGCCAGCCAGGCGAAGGCGGCCCGCGACCGGTACTGACCGGGGTTGCGGCACCTCCGCTTCGCTGCGAACCTCGGCGCATGAGCGAACGTGTCACCCTGGAGCGTGAGGGGCATGTCCTCCTCATCGGCATCAACCGCCCCGCGAAGCGCAACGCCTTCGACATGGAGATGCTGCGCGCGCTCGGCCTCGCGTACGAGCAGCTCGGCGACGATCCCGAGCTCCGGTGCGGCGTCCTCTTCGCGCACGGCGACCACTTCTCGGCCGGGCTCGATCTCGCGGAGGTCGGCCCGGTGATGGCGAAGGAAGGTCCGCAGGCGCTGGCCGGCGGCTTCAAGTACGACCCGTTCGGCGTGTGGGCGGCGCAGGTCCCGAAGCCCGTCGTCGCGGCGATCTCGGGCATCGCGTTCACGGTGTCCATCGAGCTCGCCCTCGCGAGCGACGTCGTCATCGCCGCCGAGGGCACGCGCTTCCGTCAGCTCGAGGTGGGCCGCGGCATCCTTCCCTTCGGAGGCGCCACGCTGCGCGCCCCGCGGCTCGGCTGGGGCAACGCCATGAAGTTCCTGCTCACCGGCGCCGAGTTCGGCGCCGCCGAGGCCCTTCGCATCGGGCTCGTGCAGGAGGTGGTGCCGCACGGCCAGCACGTCACGCGCGCGAAGGAGGTCGCGCACCTCGTCGCGAAGCAGGCGCCGCTCGGGGTGCAGGCCACGCTCGCGAACGCCCGCATGATGCTCGACCGCGGGACCGAGGCGGCACGCGAGCACCTGCGCGACTCGCTCGCCGGGATCCTCGCGAGCGAGGACGCGGCCGAGGGCGTCGCCTCCTTCGTCGAGCGCCGCGAGGCGTCGTTCAGGGGGAAGTAGCCGCGTCGAGCAGCACGATGCCGTCCTCGTCCGCGAAGAGGCGGTCGCCGGGCACCACCGTGATGCCGACGATCGTGATCGGCAGCTCGACCTGCCCCTCGCCGTTCTTGAGCGAGCGGCGAGGGGTCGTGCCGAGCGCCATGACGCCGAGGTCGAGCGTGGCGAGGGCCGCCGCGTCGCGCACGAGCCCGTGGATGACGATGCCCGCCCACCCGCTGTCCTGCGCGAGCTTGCCGATCATGTCGCCGAGCAGCGCGTAGCGCTGGCTTCCGCCGCCGTCGACGACGAGGACGCGGCCGTTGCCCGGCGTCCCGGCGAGCTCCTTGAGACGCGTGTTGTCCTCGGGGCAGCGCGCGGTGACGACCTGCCCCGCGAAGCTTCGCTTGCCGCCGAAGTGCCGGAAGAGCGGCGGGAGGACACGGGCGCGCGCGCCGTGCTCGTCGCAGAGATCGCAGGTGCTCGGCGGGAGGGTCATCCCGGCGAGCATACAGGCGCGACGTGATAGAACATCCGGCGATGCCTTCCTACGACGCGGACATCATCATCGCTGGCGCCGGTCTCGCGGGTCTCGTCGCCGCGGCGGAGGCTGCGGACGCGGGCAAGAAGGTCCTCGTCCTCGATCAGGAGGCGGAGCAGAACCTCGGCGGCCAGGCCTTCTGGTCGCTCGGCGGGCTCTTCTTCGTCGACTCGCCCGAGCAGCGGCGGCTCGGCATCAAGGACTCGCGCGAGCTCGCACTGACCGACTGGATGAACACCGCGGGCTTCGACCGCAAGGAAGACCACTGGCCGCGGCTCTGGGCCGAGGCCTACGTCGACTTCGCGGCCGGCGAGAAGCGCTCGTGGCTCCACGCGCAGGGCATGCGCTGGTTCCCGGCGGTGGGCTGGGCGGAGCGCGGCGGCGCCGGGGCCGGGCTCGCCGGCAACAGCGTCCCCCGCTTCCACGTCACGTGGGGCACGGGTCCCGGCGTCCTGGCGCCGTTCGAGCGCCGCGTGCGCGCCCACCAGCAGGCGGGCCGCATCACCTTCGGCTTCCGTCACCAGGTGAAGGGTCTCCTCGTGCAGGACGGCGTGGTCGTCGGCGTCCAGGGCGACGTGCTGGAGCCCACCGACGTGCTCCGCGGCGAGTCGAGCTCGCGCGTCGTGGTCGCCTCGTTCGAGGCGCGGGCGCAGGCGGTCATCGTCACCTCCGGCGGCATCGGCGGAAACCACGATCTCGTCCGGAAGTTCTGGCCGGAGGAGCGCCTCGGCCCCGCGCCCGCGTTCATGGTGTCGGGCGTCCCGAAGCACGTCGACGGCGCGCTCCAGCAGATCGTCACCGCGGCAGGCGCGCATCTCGTGAACGGCGATCGCATGTGGCACTACACGGAAGGCATCCGGAACTGGGCGCCGATCTGGCCGAAGCACGGCATCCGGATCCTTCCCGGTCCGAGCAGCTTGTGGCTCGACCCTTCCGGCAAGCGGCTCCCCTTCCCTCACATCCCGGGCGGAAGCTCGCTGGACACGCTCCAGCACATCACGAAGAACGGCTACCCCTACACGTGGTTCGTGCTGAATCGCGCGATCATCAAGAAGGAGTTCGCGCTCTCCGGCAGCGAGCAGAATCCCGATCTCACCGGCAAGGACCTCCGCCTCACGTTGAAGCGCGTCGGCCGTGCGGTCCAGGGACCGGTGCAGGCGTTCATGGACAAGGGCGAGGACTTCGTCGTGCGGGACGATCTCCGCGCGCTCGTCGCCGGCATGAACGAGATCGCGAGCCCCGGGTTTCCAGTCGCCTACGACACGGTGGAGCGCGAGGTACGCGAGCGTGATCTCCAGATCACCAACGTCGCCGGCAAGGATCCGCAGCTCGCCATCATCCGCGGGGCGCGCGCCATCCTGAGCGAGCGCCTCATCCGCGTCGCGCCGCCCGCGCGCATCCTCGATCCGGCCGACGGGCCGCTCATCGCGGTGAAGCTCAACGTCCTCACCCGCAAGTCGCTGGGGGGGCTCGAGACCGATCTCCAGGGGCGCGTCCTCGCCACGTTCGGGAAGCCGATCCCGGGCCTCTACGCGGCGGGCGAGGTCGCCGGGTTCGGCGGCGGCGGCGTCCACGGGTATCGCTCGCTCGAGGGCACGTTCCTCGGCGGCTGCATCTTCAGCGGGCGCGCCGCCGGGCGCGCCGCCGCTGCCGCCGTGGTGTGACGCGCGTGAGCCCGCCGGGCGCGTTCGGCCGCGTTCGCTCGATGATCGCGGGCTCTGCCGGCAACCTCGTCGAGTGGTACGACTGGTACGCGTACTCGGCGTTCTCCCTGTACTTCGCGAAGGAGTTCTTTCCTTCCGGCGACCAGACCGCGCAGCAGCTCGGGTCGGCGGCGGTCTTCGCGGTCGGCTTCCTCATGCGTCCGCTCGGCGCGTGGCTCATGGGCATCTACGCCGACCGTCGCGGTCGCAAGGCGGCGCTCACGCTGTCGGTGCTGCTCATGTGCGCGGGCTCGATGCTCATCGCCGTGACCCCGGGCCATTCGCGAATCGGTATCGCGGCGCCGGCCATCCTCGTGATCGCGCGGCTCGTGCAGGGTCTCAGCGTCGGCGGCGAGTACGGCGCGAGCGCCACCTACCTGTCCGAGGTCGCCGAGCGGAAGCACCGCGGGTTCTGGTCGAGCCTCCAGTACGTCACGCTGATCGCCGGTCAGCTCGTGGCGCTGTCGGTGCTCATCGTGCTCCAGGCGCTCCTCTCGCGGGAGGCGCTCGAGGCGTGGGGATGGCGCGTGCCGTTCGTCATCGGCGGCATCCTCTCGGTGGTGGTGTTCCGCCTGCGCAGCGGCCTCCTCGAGACGAGCGCGTTCCATGCGCTCGAAGCGACGAAGGACCGGCGGCCTTCGACGGCGACGCGCCTCCTCCGCGAGCACCCGCGCGAGTTCTTCGTCGTGATCGGCCTCACCGCCGGCGGCACCCTCGCCTTCTATGCGTTCACGACGTACATGCAGAAGTTCCTCGTCGTCACCTCGGGGTTCGACAAGGAGACGGCGACGCGCATCTCGGCCGGGGCGCTCCTCGTGTTCATGGTGCTGCAGCCGGTGGTCGGCGCGCTCTCCGATCGCGTGGGGCGGAAGCCGGTCATGATCGCGTTCGGGGTGCTCGGAACGCTCTGCACGTACCCGATCCTCGCCACGCTCTCGCACGTGCACGATCCCTGGGTCGCCTTCGCGCTCGTGCTCGGCGCGCTCGTCATCGTGTCCGGGTACACCGCCATCAACGCCGTCGTGAAGGCCGAGCTGTTCCCGGCCGAGATCCGGACGCTCGGCGTCGCCTTTCCGTACGCGATCGCCAATGCCATCTTCGGCGGCACCGCCGAGTACGTGGCGCTCTGGTTCAAGAACCGCGGCGCCGAGCGCGGGTTCTTCGTCTACGTGACGGTCGCCATCGCGCTCTCGCTCGTCGTCTACGCGCGCATGCGCGACACGAAGCGCTTCAGCCGCATCACCGAGGAGTGACGCGCGCGCGGCGCCGCGCACGACGACGGCGCCGAACGAGCACGGCGACCCCGGCGAGGAGCACGCCGCCGGCGGCGAAGGAGGCGCCAGACGCACCGCCGACCCGCCGGACCGCACAGGTGCTCGTCGCCGCGTCGTCGCACGTGCGCGTGAAGCCGCCACGCGGGGTCGGGTCGCAGCCGGGCGCCGCGGTGACCTTCCCGTCGAGCACCGCCCGCGTGCCGTCGGGGCGGTAGATGCTGCACACCGCGTTGACGTCGTCGGGCGAGAGGATGCGCTGGTGGGTCTCGCCCTTCTCGTACGAGGCGTACATGGTCGCGCGCATCGAGTCGGAGTGCGCGATGCCGAGGAAGTGTCCGGCCTCGTGCGTGACCACGCTCAGGAAGTCGTAGGCGTTCGTGGGAACGGGATCGCGGAAGGCGATGGGATCCATGTCCTTCGTGTTGATCTCCATGTCCGCCCCGTAGATCTCGCCGGTGTCGGGCGCGAACACGACCGTCGTGAGCCCGAGGACCTGCGGGCTGTACGGCCACGTGTCGTCGCGGAAGACGACGATGTTCTGGTTGGCGGCGCGGCTCGTGTACTTCACGGCGTCGCACTCGACGGGCCCGAGGTCGCGAACGTCGATGCTCACGCGCGAGCGGCCGGTGCCCTCGGTGGGGCAGGACACGCCCGTCCACGCGGTGAACGCCTCGGAGAGCGCGTTGGTCGCGTCCTCGTACGAGACGCGCTTGCTCGGCGGGTTGTGGACGTCGTAGCCGATGCAGGCGTTCCGCCAGAAGAGCGGAAGGCCTCCCTCGAAGCACCCGCCCGACGACACGGGGTCGAAGTCGGCGGGGGCTCGCACCGTCATCGTGCGACAGAACGCGTGCGCGTCGCCGGACGCGGCGACGAGCGCGAGAGCACCCGCGGCCAGCGCGGAGGCTACCGTCAGGAACGACGCGAAGGGCGCACCACGCCGGAGCAAAGCCACGTCATTCGACTTCTAGCACGGCGTCCTTCACGCGCCCGAGCGCTTCGAGGGCGAGGAGCGTGCGCACGTTGTACCCGTAGCCGAGCCCGGCCGTGCTGAAGTCGCAGGCGCCGTGCGGCGCCACGTTCGGGTGGATCGTATCGCTGCTGATGCCGTGCCCCCGGAGGCGCTCGAGCGACAGGTGGAAGTCCATCAGCGGCACCTTCTTCGAGGCCGCGATGTTCCGCACGATCGCGTTCATGCGCGGCACGCTGGCGTCCATTCCCGGCTTTCCGCTGAACGGGATCGTCGAGAGGATGGGCACCACGTGCTTGCCGAGCAGCGTGTCGACGACGCGCGTGAGGTTGATGCGGTACGTGCGGTCGGTGCCCACGTAGTTGTCGTTGGTCCCGAGCATCACCACCGCGAAGCTCGGGTTCATCGCGTCGACCTCCACGTCGATGGGCGACGGCGCTCCGCTGGTCGGCTGGCTCGTGTGCCAGCCGAAGGTCGCCGACTTCGAGCGGCGGCTCCACGATCCGTCGAACCACGTCCGCGTCGCCTCGAGGCCCGCCGCGGCTCCGGACGTGAGTGACGTGCGGTCGAGGCAGTCGAGGAAGCTGGTGCTCTCGGTGATCGAGTCGCCCACCTTCATGAAGGCGTGGGGGTCGGCGCTGCCTCCCGCGAGCACCTCGCGGAGCGAAGCCACGATCGCCGGCGTGAGCTGCGAGTGACGCTGCCCCTCGGCGTACGCCGGGTCGGTCGTCAGGGCCTCGGCCCCGTCGTCGAGGGCGGGGTCCTCGTCGCCGGTATCCGCGGCACATCCCGCCAGCGTGAGGGTCCCGAGCGCGAGCAGGGAGAGGAGCTGGCGGGCGCGGATCATCGAGGTATGCCCATGTGCGCAGCACTGGCCGTGCCAGCCACGGAGCCACGAAAAGCTCGGCGGATCGCGTGCTCGTGGTCGGACGTGGCCCCTGGCCGGTGGATCGGGCGCAGGCCAGGCGGGCGCGGCGAGGAATAGCGGCCGGTGCTAGACCGTCTCGATAGACATGCGAAGGCCTCTCCTCGTCCTGCTTCGCTGGAAGGGCGACATCGTCGCGACCTACGACGCGGTGCCGCCGCCTGCCGGGGCCGACGGCGCGCCGGACGGCGTCAGCGTCGAGGTCTACGACGTGAACGGCGATCGCTCGTCGCTCGGGCTGCGCTCGAAGGTCGACCTCCGGCCCATGCTCGGGATCGCGATCTCGGCGGCGCTCCACCTGGGCGTCGCGGCGATCGTGTTCCTGTTCCTGCTGAAGCGCGGCGGGAGCGGCATCGACGCCGAGCAGAACCAGCAGGGCGCGCTCCTCCAGGAGTACATGACGAGGCTCGCCCAGAACGAGAACGCGGGCGAGGACAAGAAGCCGATGGAGAAGCGGCCCGCGCAGGTCACGCCGCCCGAGGCGCAGCCGCCCGAAGAGAACCGGGAGGAGGCGACGCTGACGCCGCCGCCCGACGTCCAGCAACCGACGACGCCGCAGCCGCCCGAGACCGCGCCGCCTGCGAAGACGAAGGCGAAGGGGGCCGGCGGCAAGGACCACGTGTCGACGTCGCCCTCGGTGTGCAACGCGGCGAAGGTCGGTCCGACGACCGGACCGATGTGTCGTCGCCTCGTGACCTTCGGCGCGCTCCGCAAGGCGGAGACCTGCTACGTCGACACGGTCGCGCAGCCCGGCGAGCAGGGCGAGCTCGACTTCCCCTGCAACGGCGACGGCGAGGCGACCCTCTCGTTCGGGAGCAAGACGTTCGCGGGCGCCGTCGTCAACGGCAAGCTGGATGTGTGCACCGGCACCGAGTACCCGTTCAACGACGGCTGCACGTGGTCGAGCGCGCAGCACGTGTCGGGGTCGGTCACGTCGGGCGCCCTCGAGTTCAAGTACGGCGAAGCCCCGAAGCGCGGCGATCACGACTGCGCGCAGGCGTGCGGAGCGACCGCGGCGATCCGCGTCGACGGCGCCGCGCTCTGAAGTCGAGCGGCGCGCCGGTCAGGGGAGCAGGAAGTCGCGGACGACGGGCATGTGCTGCATGTTCTGCGCGTCGCTGTCGGCGCGGACGATCGGCGCCACGTCGGTGAGCGGCTGGTACACGCGGCTGTCGAAGACGAGCCCCGCCGCGAAGCCCTGGGCGCCGATGACGACGGGCACGACGTGCGCCTGCAGGTCGGGATCGGCGAGCAGCCAGTCGTGCGGCTTCGAGCGCGTCCCGCTGGTCGCATCGTTGCCGGTGTTGTCGGCCGGGTACGGCGCGGCGGTCACCACCACCTGGGACAGCGTCGTGATGCAGCCCTCGCCGCGCGAGCCCGTGTTGAAGTCGCCGCCGAGCACGAGGAGATCCTCGGCCGGGATGGTCGCCTTGATCTGGGTCACGAGAGAGGTTGCCTCGGCATCGCGCTGGCTCGCGCTGCTCGTCAGGAGGTGCAGGCTGATCGCCCATAGCGGGTGGCCGCCCGGCACCGTCAGCCGCGCATAGGCGAAGCCGCGGTTCGCGACCTGCGGGTCCACCCACGTGCCGGCGGTCTCGATCGGAAACCGCGAGATGACGCCGTTCGGGATCTGCGCGCCCGGCTCCCGGTAATACGTGTAGGTTGCACCGAACGTCGTGGTGACGAACCCGTCGAGCTCCGCCTGGCTGTTGCCGCCGACGTTCAGCTCCTGGATGAGCACGACGTCGGGATCGAGTCCCTGGAAGATGTGCACGTTCTCGGCCGCGCCGTAGTCGAGCTGCGGGCCGCTCGAGATGTTCGCCGCCATCACCCGCAGGTTCCCGCGCGGTCCGGGCAGTGGTCCGCCGTCGCCATCGACCCCGGCATCCCCCGTCCCGCCGTCGCCCGGCGAGGCGTCGTTCCCGGGGGGCACCGCCGCGTCCTCGACCGGCCCGCTCGGCGCCGGCGCGTCCGCGCCGCTGGAGCTGCTGCACGCAACGAGGAGGAGCCACGCGGCAAACCAGGCCGTTCGTTTCAAGGGATCCACGTTACCGCGATCGCTCAGAGCTCCGCGAGCGCTTCGAGGACCGCGGCCATCGCGAACGCGCCAGGATCGGGGACGCCACGCAGCGCGTCATCCGGGACGTAGCTCGAGCGGCCAGCGCGCGCGCGGATGAGCGTCGCGGTGTGCTCGGCCCCGGCCCGCGCCGCGACCGCCGCGCCCTTCATTCCCTGTCCCGCCTCGAGCGCGCGCACCGCCGGCCACAGCGCATCGAGCATCGTGCGGTCGCCCTCGCGCGCGCCGCCGTACTGTTCGATGCGCGAGAGGCCAGCGCGGAGCGACGCTGCCCAGTCGGGCGCCCCGGTGCCCTGCGCGGCCACTGCGGTGCCCATCGCCGCCACGGCGATCGAGAGGAGGATGCCGCTCGAGCCCCCCATCACCTTCGCGAGCTGGCCCGAGATCGCGGCGCAGAGCGCAGGCGCGTCGGCGAACGGGAGCGCGTCGACGTCGGCGAGGACCGCGCGCGCAGCGGCGGCGAACGTCGAGCCCGTGTCGCCATCGCCGACGCGCGCGTCGAGCGCGTTCAGCTCCGCCTCGCGCGCGATGAGCGTCGCGGCGACGCGCTCGACGATGCCCCGCCGCGCCGGATGGTTCGATGGCTCACGTGCGGGAGGCGCGAGCGCCGCCGCGAGCGGC
>JAQBQL010000016.1 GCA_028287035.1 Labilithrix sp.
TTCAAGGTCATCAAGTTCAACAAGAAGCGCGGCAACATCGTCCTGTCGCGCCGCGTGCTCCTCGAGAAGGAGCGCGACGAGCAGAAGACCAAGACCCTCGAGACTCTCGAGGAGGGCAAGGTCGTCAAGGGCGTCATCAAGAACATCACCGAGTACGGTGCGTTCGTGGATCTCGGCGGCATCGACGGCCTCCTCCACATCACGGACATGTCCTGGGGACGCGTCAACCACCCTGAGGAGCTCTTCAAGGTCGGCGACGAGGTCACCGTCAAGGTCCTCAAGTACAACCCCGAGACCGAGCGCGTCAGCCTCGGCCTGAAGCAGACCCAGGAAGATCCCTGGAGCCACGCCGAAGAGGCGTTCCCGCCGGCCAAGAAGGTCCACGGCAAGGTCATGTCGATCACCGACTACGGCGCCTTCGTGGAGCTGGAGCCGGGTGTCGAAGGCCTCATCCACGTCAGCGAGATGAGCTGGACCAAGAAGGTCAAGCACCCGTCGAAGCTGCTCGAGGTCGGTCAGGAGATCGACTGTCAGGTTCTCGAGGTCGACGCCAAGGCCAAGCGCATCTCGCTCGGTCTCAAGCAGCTCGAGCCCGATCCCTGGACGCTCTTCACCGAGAAGTACTCGCCCGGTGACAAGATCGGCGGCAAGGTCCGCTCGATCACCGACTACGGCGTCTTCATCGGCATCGAAGAAGGCGTGGACGGCATGGTCCACAAGAGCGACCTGTCGTGGACGGCCAAGGTCAACAACCCGGCCGATCTCCACCACAAGGGCGACGACGTCGAGGCCATCATCCTCTCGATCAACCACGACGAGAAGAAGGTCTCCCTCGGCATCAAGCAGCTCTTCGACGATCCGTGGCCGACCATCTTCAGCGAGTTCCCGCCCGGCAAGGTCGTGGACACGAAGGTCGTCTCCGTCGTCGACTACGGCGTGTTCGTCCGCATCCGCGAGGGTGTCGAGGCGCACATCCCGTCGAACGAGCTGGTCGACAAGAAGAACGAGGCCGGCGAGGCGATTGCCTACGACATCGGCGACGAGATCAAGGCCGAGATTGCCAACATCGACTCGCAGGATCGCCGGCTCACGCTGTCGATGCGCATCGGTGAGGGTGGCTCGCAGAAGTCCGTCCCGCAGAAGAGCCAGTCGGTCACCCCGAAGAAGATCGCGGGCGACGAGTCCAAGGCCACGTCGATCGGCGAGCTCATCAAGCAGAAGCACGGCGCTCAGCACCAGGCGAAGTACAAGAAGGCCTCCAAGGCGCCCAAGGCCGAGAAGCCCGAAGAGCCGGCCGCTGCGGCCACGACCGAAGACGAAGACGAGACCTGAGAGGTCAGGTCTCAGGTCCGATACGCGCCCGCGGCGGCCGCTCGAGAGAGCGCGCCGCCGCGGGCGTTTTGTGCGCCCGCCGCCGTGTCCGGACGGGGCTCGTCACGGGCGCTTGGGGCGACGCACGTACACGGCTGCAAGCCGGCCGCGGAAGACCTCCTGCCAGCCGGGATCGTTCGCGAGCAGCACGTCGAGCGGCGTGTCGCGTTCCCAGAGCACCGTCTCGATCTCGTAGACGTCGAGCAGCAAACGGGCCTCCGCGTCGCCGCGCGCGATGCTTCGGTGGTCATCGAAGACGCCGTTGTCGAAGAGCTGGTTCCGGCCATCGATGAAGACCCTGGGGCTACCGAACCAGACGTCGTCGAGGTAGCCGCCCCAGTGGTAGGGGTTCATCACGTTGGCGGTGAGGTGTTGCGATGCGACGAAGGCCGCCGCATCGGCAGGCACGTTCTGGAGCGGGTCCTTGGTCGTCCAGGCGAGCGGCACGAGGAAGAGCGCGGCGAGATTGACGAGCGCCGCACGCGGGAGCCAGCGGTCGACGTTGGCGCGGTCGAGCGTCCGGCCCGCGACGAACAACGTCGCGAGCGACAGGAGCTCGAGGTGCCTCCGTGCGAGACACGATCCGACGACCCAGGCGAGCAGCATGAGCGCGTCGGCACGTCCGGCGGTCGAGGCCGTCAGCGCCGCGAGCGCGAGCGCCGCGAGAACCCCGGCGTCACGGAAGTCCGGAGACTGGAAGAGGTCGATCGAATGCGTGCTCGGGGAGGCGGCCAGACGGAGCACGTCGAGCGCGAGGACGCCCGGACCGGAGGGGCTCACCAGGAGGCCAGCGCCGAGACCCGCCGCGAGCGCCAGGAGCGAGCGAGTCGACGCTGCCCGCGCGCCACCCTCCACGTGCAGGGCCGCCGCGTAGCCGAGGGCCATGAGCGGAGCGACGAGGGCGGACGAGTGCAGCTCGAGCCACACGGCCGAGATCACGAAGCCGAGCCCTGCCGCAGCGGGGGCCGAGAGCTTCGCGAGCTGGCAACGGCGCACCAGGAGCATGACGAGCACGAAGAAGAGGTCGCCGAACACCTGCCCTCGCGCTGCGAGGTCGTCGCGCTGCAGCCAGACGACGAAGAGCGCGAGTGGCAGGAGGAGTAGGCGTGATGCGGGTCGCCTCGCGCCCGCCGCCCAGGCCAGGGCGACGGCTCCGCCGAACACCACGCTCGCGCCGACGAGGAGCGCATGCAGGCCAAGATGCACTTCCGTCCAGCCGAAGAGCACCTGCGCGAGCGGCATGTGCACCGTCCACGCGGTCGCGGCGGTCGTGAACGCGAAGGGATCCTGGGCCGGTAGCGCGCGATGCGCGAGGATCCAGCGACCCACCGCGGCGTACCAGAAGCTGTCGCCGAGCAGATCCATGTAGTGGTACGCCCACGCCACGATCGCGAGCGCGCCGACTGCCACTGCGAGGCGACGCATCACCGAGCCCGGGCGCCGGCTCATTCCAGCGTCGCTCCGAACGCCCGCGCCCGCGCCACGATCGCGGCGTCTTGTGAGCGCGTGACCACCTTCTCCAGCACCTTGCGGGCCTTCGTGGTGGCGCCGAGACGGATGTCGATCTCGGCGAGCCGCAGGTACCCCTCGCCCGGCGGCTGTTCCCGGGCGGACCACGCGAGGGCGGCGGCATGGGCACGATGCAGGTTGCCGCGCGCGAGCTCGCGCGCGACGAGCTCCGCGGGCGGGAGCGGCGGGTCGGCGGCGTTCTGGAAGCGGTGTGCGTTCGCCGCAAGTGCGACGCCGCCCGCGAGGAAGAGCGCGGGCGCAGCGAGGAGCCGCGGCTTCAGGCAGGAAAGCGCGGGGTACGCGGCCAGCGCGGCGAGGCCGACGAACGGCACGCCGAGCCCTCGGGCCAGGAACGAGCCGGCAAAGGCGACCGGGAGCGCGGCAAAGGCCCAGGGTCTCGTGCTTCGCGTCGCGACCGCAGCGAGGGCCAGAGCGAGCCCGGCTGCCCGCCCCGCGAGTGCAGCGATCTCGGCCGGGGTCTCGAAGGCGACCGCCGCACCGAAGAACCCCTCGAGCGAAGCCGCGAGCGCCGCCGCGCCGGTGAGCACGAGGAACGAGAGGCGGGCCGCCATCCCGCGATGCTACTGCGCGCTGCGGCGCCGCCGCAGGCGTTTTGTCGGGACGCGTCCGGCGCCCGCGCTATAGCTGCGCGCGATGGCCGAGCTGGCGGACGCTGCAGAGCAAGAGGCCCGCGCCGCGCGCCGGCGCTACACGATCTTCCTCGTCGCGAGCCTGACCCTCGGAGCGCTCGTGATCGTCGCCGCGCATGCGGTGGTGCTGCCGTTCGTGCTCGCGATCGTGATCGCGTACGTGCTCACGCCGCTGGTCGCGTGGGTGGAGAAGCGGCGCGTGCCGCGCGCCGTCGCGATCATCCTCGTCTACGTGGTGGTCCTCGGGTCGATGGGGCTCTTCGTACGCCTGACCGCCCCGCGCGTGGGCAGCGAGCTCGCGAGCCTCCGGCGCGAGCTGCCGGCGGCGCAGCGTGCGGTGCGCACGGTCTGGGTCCCCGCCATCCAGGAGCGGCTCCGTGCGGCCGGCCTGGGCTCGGAAGCGAGGCCGCCGGTCGACGTCGACGGCGACGGCAAGCCGGACGAGGCAGCCGCCGAGCCCGGCTTCGACATCGACCACATGGTCGCCGACGCGGCGGGAAGGAGCGTCGCCTACGCGCGGCACAACGCCTTCGAGCTCGTCAAGATCGGCCGCGACATCATCGCGGGCGTGAGCCGCGTCGTCTTCATCTTCGGCATCACGCTGATGCTCGCCGCGTACCTGATGTTGACGCGCGAGAAGATCATGGCGTTCTTCGCGTCGCTTGCGCGGCCCTCGTGGCGGCCTTCCTGGTACGAGCTCGTGGCGCGCATCGACCGCGGCCTCGTCGGCGTCGTGCGGGGGCAGCTCATCATCTGCGTGCTCAACGGCCTCCTGTCGGCGGTCGGCTTCGCCATCGTGGGTCTGAAGTACTGGCCGGTCCTCGCGCTGGTGGCGACGGTGCTGAGCCTCATCCCGATCTTCGGGTCCATCCTGAGCGCCATCCCGGCGGTCGCGCTGGGGCTGACGCAGTCGGTCGGCACCGCCGTGTTCGTGCTCGCGTGGATCGTCGGCATCCACCAGCTCGAGGCGAATCTCCTGAACCCGAAGATCATGGGCGACGCCGCCAAGATCCATCCCGTGCTGGTGATCTTCTCGCTGCTCGTCGGGGAGCACTTCTTCCACACCGTCGGGGCGCTCCTCGCGGTGCCCAGCATGTCCATCGCCCAGAGCGTGTTCCTCCACGTGCGCGATCGGCTGCGGCGCGCCGATCCGGAGCTCGCCCCCGAGCTCGCCCTGGAGAGCGCCGGGGGCGGCCTCCTTGCCGAAGACCCGCCGCCGCGGTAGAGGGCGGGCGTGGCTTCCCTGAACGATCGCGCGAGCAACAATAGCAAGAAGAAGTCGAAGGCCGAGGTCCAGGCCGAGCTCCGCGAGCTGACCAAGCAGGGCGCCGGCGCCCAGCCCGCGCCCGACATGAAGAAGATCTACCTGCGCGGCGCGGCGCTCGTCGCGGTGGTGTGGGTCATCGCCATCATCGTCCGCCACTGGATCGGCTTCGCCCTCGCGGGCGCGCTGACCATCGCCGGCATCGTCGCGGTCATCTGGCTGCAGACGTACATGAAGAAGACGCAACGCCTCGGCGCGCTGCTGCAGACGGCGGACACCGAAGAGGGACGGAAGGCGGCGCTCCAGCGCCTCGACACCGACTTCAAGAAGGGCGACACGCAGGCGATCATCGCCAAGGCGCAGCTGCAGATGCAGGACGATCCGCGCGCGGCTCTCGCGACGCTCGAGGCGGTGAACCTCGAGAAGGAGCTCGGGCCGATCGCCGGTCAGATCCGCGCGATGCGCGCGATGATCCACCTCACGCTCGGGGAGACCCAGGAGGCGCGGTCACTCGCCGACAAGCTCGATCTCGGCAAGCAGCAGGAGCCGAAGACGCGCGTGATGTTCGCGGCGGTCGCCGCCGAGGCGTGGGCGCGCACCGGCGCCGCCAAGAAGGCCCTCGACACGATGGACCTCTTCAACCCCGAGGCCCCCGACATGGGCGATCTGCGCGCGCAGCTGTGGCGCTCGCGCGCCTTCGCCTACGCGGCCATGAACGACACGAAGGGGATCGCCCGGTCGGTGAAGCGGCTCGCGGACATCAACCCGCACCTGCTCGGCATGTTCGTCGGGCAGAAGCGGGTGCACCCGCTCCTCGAGAAGGAGGCCAAGGCCCAGGTCATGCGCATGGGCATCGTGCCGAGGAAGACCGTCCGTCAGAAGATGTGAATCACTTC
The DNA here is from genome assembly GCA_028287035.1 of Labilithrix sp. The sequence continues at coordinate 5,691 of JAQBQL010000016.1, forward strand.
GCGTCGATGACGACGTCGTCGATGTGGAGCGTGAGCGCGCCCGCCGGCCCCTCGCCGAAGTGGATGCCGGCATCGATGATCACGGCGCCGGGTCGGAACAGCGCGGGCAGCGCCACGTCGACCGCGATCTGGCCCTCGACCGTGTAGCGAAGACGCGGCGTGCCAGAGAGCGTCAGATCCAACGCCGTCGATCGCGCGGCGCCGGTCGGAAGCAGCCCGGCGAGCGGGTACTCGACGTAGGTTGCGGGCTGGCCGCCGGGGAACGTCTGCACCGCCAGGAACGCGCCGCTCGGGCGGACCATCAGGAAGACGGCCTCGAAGTCGCTGGTGCCTGCCTGGTAGACGAGCGACGACATGACCTGCATGTAGCCCTCCGCGAGCGGCGCCTCGAACGCGAGCTGCGCCGCGTAGCGGAGGGTGTTCGGCACGGAGACCTTTCGCTCGACCCGCGCGCTCGCGACGCCCATCGTGAACGCGGGCTGCGTCGTCACGAGCTCGTGACCGCCGGCCGGAACGGCCCCGATGAGCACCTTGCCGGTGTCGCTCGTCTGCACGGCGTCCCAGCCGCCCTTCACGTCGGTGCGCTCGAAGTCGTCGCAGAACGTCGGCGCGGGAACGAGCGTCTCGCAGAACGTCGGGGGCCGGGCGTCCGCGGCGTCGACGGCGGCGTCGGGCGGGGGCGGCGCATCGGCGCCGGTATCGACGAGAGGCCCCACGTCAGCCCCGGCGTCGGGAGCGAGCTCGGGACCGGCCAGCCCGTCCAGCGAGGTCGTGAGGGTGCACGCCGCGAGCGTGCCAGCGAGCAGCGCGATCGGGACGACGAGGCGGGCGGCGGAGCGCGGCGTCAACCGATCCCCATCAGGTTGGCGCGGGCGAGGGGACGGAGCGTCACCTCGGGAAGGAGCTCGGCGAAGCTGACGACGACCGCGTCCGGCAGCTCGCTCTCGACGAGCTTGCGGAGGAAGCGGCGGATGTCGGGCTGCGTGAGGAACACCGGCGCGGCGCCCGGAGCGGACTGGGCGCTCGCCTCGGCCGCGGCGCGCTTCAGGGAGGCGACGACGTCCCGCGCGGCGGCGGGCGCGAGGGAGAGGAACGCCCCGGCGGCAGTCCGCGTGACGGCGCGGCGGACCGTGTCCTCGATCATCGGATCGACGAGCACGACCCCGAGCTGCCCTGCGCCGCGGGTCAGCCGGAAGGTGAGCGCCCGGCGCAGCTGCGCGCGCACGAGCTCGGCGAGGTTGAGGGGGTCCTTCTCGGTGCCCGCGACGCCGGCGAGCGCCTCGAGAATCGCGCGGAGGTCACGGATCGAGACGCGCTCCTCGACGAGGCGGCGGAGGACGTCGGTGAGCAGCGTGAGGCTGACCGGCTTCGGGACCACGTTGCGCACGACCGCCGGCGCGAGCTGCTCGAGCTCGTCGAGCAGGCGCTGCACCTCGGCGAGCCCGAGGAAGTCGGCGCTGCGCGTGCGGAGCAGCTCGGCGGCCGTCTCGGTGATCATCTGGACGGCCTGCGCGTCGCCCATGCCGGCGGGCACCGGGACGAGCCGGGCGGGCACCTCGTAGAGCGAGACCACGACGGTGCGGGACGGAATGCCCGCGGCGGTCCGGACGCGTGGGGGAGGGAGGGGGACGCCGAGCTCGCCGAACAGCCGCTCGCGGAGCGCCAGTACCGTCCCGCGGAGGCTCTCGCGCGGGGACCCGTCGGGGCTCTGCGCCTCTTCCAGGAGATCGGCGAGGTCCTCGGCAATCTCGACGCTCCAGGGCACGACCATCGGCACGAACGAGGTCTCGCGCCGCGCCCCCGAGGCCCCGCTCGTGAGGGGTCGCGGCTCCGTGGCGTCACGCCGCGCGTCCCGCTCGATCTGCTGCGAGCGCGCCCGCGCCACGAAGAAGAAGAGCGCACCGATGACGAGAAAGGGCGCCGCCGGCAGTCCAGGAACGATCGCGAGGAGGAGGACGAAGGTGGCCGCCACCTTCAGCGCCTTCGGCTGTCCGAAGAGCTGGCTCGCGAGCTCCTCGCCGAGCGGGGTGTCGGGCTCCTCGCTGGCGACCCGCGTGACGAGGACGCCCGCCGCGGTCGAGAGGACGAGCGCCGGGATCTGCGACACGAGGCCATCGCCGATGGTCAGGAGGCCGTAGCGCTTGAGGGCGTCGACCGCCGACATGCCCTTCTGGCCGACCCCGATCGCGAGGCCGCCGAGGATGTTCACGACCGTGATCACGAGCGACGCGATGACGTCGCCCTTCACGAACTTCATCGCGCCGTCCATGGAGCCGTAGAACTGGCTCTCGCGCGAGAGGGACCGCCGGCGGCGCCGCGCCTCGTTGCCGTCGAGCGTGCCGGCGCGGACCTCGGCGTCGATGGCCATCTGCTTGCCGGGCATCGCGTCGAGCACGAAGCGGGCCGCGACCTCGGCCACGCGCTCCGACCCCTTCGCGATCACGATGAACTGGATGATCGTGAGGACGAGGAAGATGACCGCGCCGACGACGTAATTGCCGCGGACGACGAACGTGCCGAACGCCCTGATGACGTCCCCGGCGTTGGCCTGCAGGAGGATGAGCCGCGTCGACGACACGTTCAGCGCGAGCCGGAACAGCGTCGTCAGGAGCAGCAGGGTGGGGAACGTCGCGATGGCGAGCGCGTCCGGCACGTAGAGCACGACGAGGAGGATCGCGACCGCGAGCGACAGGTTCGTCGCGATGAGGACGTCGAGCAGCCACGTGGGCAGCGGCACGATCATCATCGCGACGATGCCCATGACCAGGGCCGCGAGCACGAGCTCCGCGGCCCCGAGCGCGCTCCGGCCCTTCCCGCCCAGCCCGATCGAGCCCCCGCGCATGCCGGAGACTCTACGCGGAGGGCAAGAGAGAGGGGGAGGCGAAATTGTTGATGTGTGACCTCCCGTTATGGGGCTATGCTGCATGTCATCGACGAGCGATGGCGATGAGCAACCAGCCCGCCCAGCCGGCTCTTCGGCGCACAGGAACAGGCCTCACTGACGTGGGGCGGAAGCGGCAATCGAACGAAGACGCGTTCTTCTTCGACGACCGCCTCGGCCTGTACATCGTGGGTGACGGCATGGGCGGCCACGCCGCCGGCGAGATCGCCAGCCAGGAGGCGGTCGAGACCGTCTACGGGATGGTGAAGCGCGGCATCGGCAACCTCCACGAGCTCGCCGACCCCCTCGTCGAAGAAGACGTCCGCGCCGCGAGCCGCCTCATGGAGAGCGCCATCCAGGCCGCCACCTACATGGTGTTCTCGATGGCCGAGATGGACCGCGGCAAGACGGGCATGGGCACCACGCTGAGCGCCCTCCTCGTCCTCGGCGAGTTCGCGGTGACCGCGCAGGTCGGCGACAGCCGCATCTACCGCGTTCACGGCGAGACCGTCGAACAACTCACGGAAGATCACACGCTCATCGCGTGGCAGTTGAAGCAGGGTCTCATCACCCCGCAAGAAGCGAAGAAGTCACCTCACAGGAATGTCATCACGCGCGCGGTCGGAAACCGGGATTACGTCCAGGTCGACACCGGTCTCGTGAAGCTGACGACCGGGACGAAGTTCCTCCTCTGCTCGGACGGGCTGCACGGGTACCTGCGCGAGAGCGACATCGCTCCCATCGCGAACCTGGGCGGCGAGGCCGCGGTGAAGAAGTTCATCGCCCTCGCGAACGAGCGCGGCGGCAAGGACAACATCACCGCGATCCTGGTCGAGGTCGACTAGTCGGGTTCGTCCCTGCGCGCGCTCGTGGCCACAAATTTGGCCGCTTGACCCTCGGTACCGTACGTGAGACGAGGCTTTGCTTCGTGTATCCCGCGTCCGCCTTGTGTCGCGCGGGACACACCACCCGCTCCGTACCGTCCTGATCCCTCCGGGTTTTCCCCGAGGAGCTCCGCGGCCCGGATCTTGGAACTGCCAGTCCAACCCCCGAGGGATGACAGAATGAACAAGCGGCGTGTGGGCGTTTTGATGGGCGGCACGAGCGGTGAGCGCGAGGTCTCGCTGCGCACCGGCGAAGGCGTCGCGCGGGCTCTCGAGTCGCGCGGTCACGAGGTCGTCCGGATCGTGCTCGGCGAGGATCCCGTCGACGTGGCGGTCCGCGCGGCGCGCATCGACGTCGCGTTCCTCGCGCTGCACGGCCGCGGCGGCGAGGACGGCTGCCTGCAGGGGATGCTCGAGCTGATGGGGATCCCGTACACGGGATCGTCGGTGCTCGCCTCCGCGCTCGCGATGGACAAGCTGAAGGCCAAGGAGATGTTCCGTCTCCACAACATCCCGACGCCGCCGTACTACGTGGCGAGCCAGG